>CAYPUE010000063.1:0-2559 GCA_964414015.1 uncultured Gammaproteobacteria bacterium | reverse complement strand
GCAACAACAGTTAGAGAATTAATCGAGATGTACAAGCTACAAAATAAAAGATAATCCGATTGACAAAAGCTGTTTGTAGTGTTATTCTTCCGTTATCTTTTTAACTGCCCCAAATAGGAGGTGAAACAAGATGGGAGAAAAAATAGCTACTCAAGAACGTTTGACAAATTACGATCCAACGGACGTTGAACTTTTACAGATGCTTGCCTTAAAAACAAACGGAATTATGGTTATTAACAAACCTACGCTTCAAAGAGGCTTAAAAGCTGCAGCAGAAAATTTAGCTCTTTTTGAAGAACTTGTTGATCTTGATGAAAATAGTAGGTTTTGGCAGGCTTTTTTTGGTGCATCTTTAAAGCTTCTTAATAACGAACAACGATGGGGTATACCAACGTCAGATCCCTCCGGAAGAAAAGTCATAGAAACCCGTATGGATATAATACTTACCCTACAAGGGAAAAAAGCTCTTGAGAGGGCAGCTATAGCAGCAAATAAAGTGTGGTCGGAACGAGCAATCTAGTGCTATAATAGTTTGGTGGAATTTGTTGCCCCGTATAATCTTACTTCTTACCTTACCTACTATTCGTAGCACGACTCGAAGAGCGATTTGAACGGGGTAAAAACGGATTTATGGAATACGTAGCTGATTTACATCTTCATTCCAAATATTCTCGTGCGGTTTCGCAGAATATGATTTTGCCGATAATGGCAAAATGGGCTAAGAAAAAAGGTCTGGGAATAATTTCCTCCTCTGATTGGACTCATCCTCTTTGGCTTCGGGAAATGAAAGCGGAACTGGAAGAAGCATCAGAAGGCTTATACAAACTCAAAGGAGAATCTTCGTCCCTATTTCTTCTTTCAACGGAAATTGCCAGCATCTACACAGAAGCAGGAAAATTAAGAAGAATTCATAACTTGCTATTTTCCCCAAACATAGAAACAGCAGAAAAAATCAATAAAAAACTTTTGGAAAGGGGATGCAATCTTTCATCTGACGGAAGACCAATCATCGGATTATCCTCAAGAAATCTTTTGGAGCTGGTTTTGGCAATTGACGAACGCATTATGCTAATTCCCTGCCACATTTGGACGCCTCATTTCGGAATCTATGGTTCAGCCAGCGGATTTGATTCTTTAAATCAAGCTTTCGGGGATCTAGATAAATATATCTACGGTATAGAAACCGGACTTTCCAGCGATCCGGCAATGAATTGGCAAATAGAAGAACTTGATAACCGTTCAATTTTGTCTTTTTCCGATGCCCATAGCCCGGCAAAAATGGGAAGAGAAGCCACCGTTTTTGTGCGCAAAAACGGAATTTCCAATAACCAATTTCCAATTTCCAATAAAGAAATAACCTATGAAGATATAAGGCAAGCGATTATGCGAAAAAGTAAAGATTGGAAAGTTGGATACACGATTGAATTTTACCCGGAGGAGGGGAAATATCATTTTTCCGGACACAGAAATTGCAAGATAGTCAGGGGGCCAGATGATACCAAAACCGACGGCAACATCTGTCCTGTTTGCAAAAGACGCTTGACAGAAGGGGTTTTGTATAGGGTTGGGCAGCTGGCAAAAAGATCACTTAATGATGTTTCGCAGGAGAAAATAAGCAAAAGCGGAATAAAATGGCATATTGATAAAAGCAAAAATCATCCGCCATACGTCAAACTTGTGCCGTTTCTTGAAGTTATTGCCGAAGCCATGGAATCAACAACAGCCAGCATTAAAGTCAAGACCAAATTTGATGAACTCTGCGTGCAATTGGGTACGGAAATAGAAATTCTCTTAAGGATTCCGATTGAGAAAATCTCACAAGCGGGAGGCGCAAAAATCGCCGAAGGAGTTACCAAAGTTAGGAACGGAAATATAGCAATTGATCCGGGATATGATGGGGAATATGGAAAAGTAAAAATTTGGAATTTTGAAAAGGGAAAAACAGAAGCTGAAGAACCAAAAACTGATCAAATAGGACTTCAATTCTAAGTCTTTGATCGTTGTCATGCGGAGAGAATATATGTTTGAAGACAGACGGGACGCGGCGAGAAAACTCACAATAAAACTTAAAAAAATAATTCGGAAAGATTTCGTAGTGGCTGCTTTGACAAGAGGAGGAGTGGTTTTGGGGAAAGTTATAGCGGATTATTTTAAGTTATGTTTGGAAACATTGGTGGTTAAAAAACTTGGAGCGCCGCATAATCCGGAATTGGCAATTGGGGCAGTTGGGCCAAAAGGCATAACGTATTTTGACAAAGATTTAATCCAGAGTTTAGGTATTAATGAGGATTATAGAGAATTTACAGTTACGGAAAAGTCAAAAGAGGTCGCAAGTTTGGAAAAAATGCTAAGAGGCGATAGGAAACCTTTGGATTTTAGAAATAAAAAAGTTGTTCTTGTTGATGACGGAGTAGCAACTGGCGCAACGGTAATGTGCGCTTATAATTTTTTGAAAAGTGAGAAAGCCAAGGTAATAATTTTGGCAACTCCTGTGATAGCAAAAGATACATTAAATAGTATTAAAAAGTATTTTGATAGAGTAGTTGCTTTGCATATCTC
>CAYPUE010000062.1:0-2710 GCA_964414015.1 uncultured Gammaproteobacteria bacterium | reverse complement strand
TGATCATGAGATGAGATGTAGCCTTCGTATTTTTCAAAGAATTTATCAATACTAGAACGAAAAGGCTTCCATTTTCCCGTTTTAGTACCATGCATAGGGAAAAGTTTGGCATGAACATGATCTACACCAAAACCCTCAAAAATCATGCCGGTTCTGCCAACATCTTCCAATTTTTTGTCCAACAATTTCCCTACCTTTTTGGCAGCAGCAGCCAGATCTTGGAAAATTTTTTCCGGCAGATCGAACGCATAGCTTGGATAATGTTTTTTGGTCGTTATAACGGAGAAGCCTTCAGTGTTTGGGAAAATTGACAAAAAAGCAAGATGGTTGGCGTCTTCCCAAATTTTGTGGCTTGGAGATTTACCGCTGACAATATCGCAAAAAATACACCCTTTCACATTTTGAATATAGCAAAATTGTCAAACTCTGTCCAATTGACAATGTTATTTTCGCGTTGACAGTCAAGACTTAACGTCGTACAATATTAAATAGTTGATAGTAGAATGACGGTTCATAGTTCATAGCAGAAAACTTGTTGCTGAACATGCATTTAATAAATTTTATGAAAACTTTTCAATAATCGCAAGACAAATAAGCGCTCTGAAATGCTCAATCCAACCATAAACTATGAACAGTTTACTATCAACCATGAACAATGAACTATTAACCCTCATAGATAACTTTCTTGAATATTTAGAAATTGAGAAAAACTGCAGTAAACTCACTATTCGCGATTATAGGCATTATTTGGAAATTTTCAATCTCTGGTTTTCGGAAAATATGTCAGGAAAAGACATTGCTAATTTGGATTTGGCAACGGTTAGAAAATATAGAGTTTATCTTGCCAATCGGGTTGATGATAAGGGTTTAACTTTGAAAAGAGTTACCCAAAACTATTATGTTATCGCTCTTCGGTCATTTTTGAGATTTTTAATTAAAAACGACCATAAAACTCTTGAACCTTCCAAAATCGATTTACCCAAAACCGAAAGCAGAAGTTTGAAATTTTTGGAAAAAGAGCAAGTCGATAGGCTTGTAACTGCCTGCGATACGTCCAAAGAAGAAGGCATAAGAGACAGAACGATTTTGGAGCTCTTGTTTTCAACCGGACTTCGTGTTTCAGAAATAGTGAAGCTAAATAGAGACCAAATAAATCTGGACAGGCGCGAGTTTGGGGTAATTGGCAAAGGAGGAAAAGCCAGGATAGTTTTTGTTTCAGATCGGGCTGCGCAGTGGATAGCAAATTATCTGAAGAAACGGGAAGATGTATTTAAGCCCTTGTTTATCCGCTATTCGGGAAAAGTAATTGAAGATAACAGCGGAGAGAAAATGAGATTAACTGCCAGAAGCATTGAGAGAATTGTCAAAAAATATGTTCGGGCGATCCGTCTGCCTGTAGATGCAACTGTCCATACGCTTCGCCATTCCTTCGCGACCGATCTTCTGACCAACGGTGCTGATATAAGAAGTGTTCAGGAAATGCTCGGACACAAGAATATCGCCACCACCCAAATCTACACCCACATTACGAATAAGCAGCTTCGCGAGGTCCACCAAGCCTTCCACAGCGGGAATAAGTAAGGCGATTTTTTAGAGGTTATTTTGCTATAATACAGAATAATGAAAACGAATCGTTTTCTCCCCGATCCTTTAGGGATTAGAAAAACCGCAGCCTTCGTTCTTGAAAATTCTGAATTTGTTTTCATAGATTATAAAAAACTTAAAATTTTTGCTGAAGAAATTAAGGAAAGAATTGACAGGAAGGAATTATTGGGTGAATGGCAGTTTGGAAAAGTTAAAAAATCCCCTCAAGATATTTTTATTCTGGATACGGTTAATTTTTGTTTTTGGGCAAAAAAGAATGAGGAGAAATGGAAAGTTGAATATCCCAAAGGCAATATTTCAGATGGTTGGAAGGCGTTGGTTGCTTGTTTTGACAGAGCAATGGAAGAGAAAATCCCGATCAGCGATTGTGGGTTCTTAGAACACATAACGCTTGCTCAAGTAAAAAAACTTTTCAGGAGCTGCAATGGCACAGAAATACCGCTTTTGGAAAAACGCTTCGGATTCTTAAGGCAATCGGCAAGAATTTTAAGGCGGAAATTTGGCGGTGACTTTAATAATCTGCTTAAGCAATCAAAGTACGATGCTATTCAAATTGCTAAAATAATTATAAAATATTTTCCCTCGTTTCGTGATTCATCTTCATTTTTGGGTAAGAAGATAAAATTTTACAAACGTGCTCAAATTTGCGCCTACGATTTTTCTTTGCTTAACAATTCAAAAATAAAAAATATAGATCAGCTAACCGCTTTTGCCGATTACAAACTTCCTCAAATTCTTAGAGATTTTGGAGTTCTGGTTTATCGACAAAAGCTTGCCGAAAAGATTGATAATTATATCCTTTTGAAAAAAGACAGCCGTGAGGAAATCGAGATAAGAAGCGCTACTATCTATATTTGTGACTTAATTGCCAAAGAGATTGGTGTTTCGGCGGTTGTTGCCGAAAATGCCATTTGGTCTTTAAGTCAAATACATAAAGCACAAAAACCTTATCATCGGATTTTAACCACAAATTACTAATTTGGTTTTATTATTTTTCCAAAACCGGGTTTTGCTAAAACTTTGCCGTTTTCGAAAACTTTTTTCCCGCGAATGAAGACTCGTTTTACTTTTCCTTTTACTTTCCATCCGGCAAATGGTGACCATT
>CAYPUE010000061.1:0-2783 GCA_964414015.1 uncultured Gammaproteobacteria bacterium | reverse complement strand
TAAAGAAAAAGACAAAAGCCGTTAAGAAGACGACTGATACAAAAAATCTTATTTTGGAGAAACTTAAGGCTCCGAAGGTTTTTATAGCCCTTATAGTTATTATTATTGCAGGGTTATTATTTTACTTCAGAGGACTTTTCGTCGCAGCTGTAGTTAACGGAGAACCGATTACCAGACTTTCGCTAATTTCCCAACTGGAAAAAAAAGACGGTAAGCAAATGCTTTCTACTTTGGTAACTCAAGCTCTTATTGCGCAAGAAGCAAAGAAAAGGAAAATAGATGTCAGCCAGCAGGAGATAGATGCAGATATAAAGCAGATTGAAGCAGGCCTTACGAGCCAAGGACAAACTCTTGACCAGGCGATGCTTGCTCAAGGGATAACCAGAGAAGATTTAGCCAAAGATATTAGAATTCAAAAATTGGTTGAGAAAATGTTCGCCAAAGAGGTGAAAGTTGCAGATAGCGAAGTAACAGATTATATTGACAAAAACCAAAGCTCAATTCCTGCAACTTTAGCTCCCGATGATGTTAAGAAACAGGTTAGGCAGCAGTTGGAACAACAGAAATTGTCAGCAAATTTCCAAACATGGTTAGATAGTGCCCAGAGAAACGCCAAAATCCAATACCTCATCAACTACTAACTTTTGCAAAATCTATTTTATTATTTTTTTTTTTTTTTTTAATCAAAAATAAATTTAATATATTATTTTTTGTTTTTTGCCATTAATTTTATCTTCTTCTCATAATCTTTATTTCAGAAAAGTGGAATGCCCCGACTTAAAATTATTGGTTCAATATCAAGATAGATCTCATCAATTAGATTTTCTTCAGCAAAAGAAGCGTTGAGCGCGCTACCACCCGCGACGACCACTAGTTCAAAATCACTCAAAAATTTTAACGCTTCTTTTGGCGAATGGGCAACCAAATGATTAAGGCTTAAAGTTTCAAAATTTTCTTGAGCAACGACGACAAGTTTAACATCTTTGAATTCCGAAAATTCTGGTTGTTTCGTAAGTATGTTGTATGTGCGATGACCAACAATTAGGTTCCCAGCAGTTCGCACGGCCAAACTATAGCTATCCCATTCCTCTTTTGAAATCCAGCTCGTGTTGTCGTCAATTTTTGCGATCATGCCGTTCAAGCTTATTGCCATGTATAAAATTACTTTCATAAATTTTTAAAAGTCGGGATGCTGGGAATTGAACCCAGGCTACCGCACCCCCAGCGCGGCGTACTGCCGTTATACGACATCCCGTTTCTACCGGTCTTTAGTCGCTAGACTTTGGTCTTTAGGCTTTGGACTTTTTATCACTTAAGGATTTTATTAGACTATTTATCTCTTTTCCAACTATTTCACATTTTAGTAGAGTAGTTTCTATATCAACTTTAAATAATCTTTCGGCAATTTTCAATCCAGCAACAGTCTCATATAAAGATTTAATAGCTATCCTCAAGAAGCTTTTGAATTCAATGTCTCCTAATGCTCCTGTCCCTTCTGCTATGTTTAAGACAATCGAAACGCTAGATCTCTTTAGCTGATCGATAAGTGCAAATTTTTGATCGCTCGGTAAGAGTTTAGTAATTTTATATATTTCCTCAACAAGACTTAAAGAGTTATGATAGACTCTTAGCTTTTCAAACCTATACATTTTTAAATTGTCGTCAAAAGACTAATGACTATAGACTAACGACCAATGACTAAAATACCACTTGTATTTTATCACAAAAGTATTACAATAATTCTATCTTTGGGACATAGTCCAATGACTAATAGCTAAAGACTAATTTATGGGCAGGATACCTAACTCTCAAAAATCTACAGCTTCAATTAGCGCTTCCGAATCTTCACATAAGCAAGATGCAGTCAAACTCGCCATGGAACAGATAGAGAAACAGTACGGAAGGGGCTCTATCATGCGGTTTGGCGAAGCTGGCCAGAAGCTGGATATCTCTGTCATCTCCACAGGGTGTCTTCCCGTAGACCTGGCACTAGGAGTAGGCGGAGTGCCAAGAGGAAGAATCGTTGAAATTTTCGGTCCCGAAGCTTCAGGGAAAACTACACTTTGCTTATCGATTATCGCCCAGGCACAAAAGCATGGAGGAATTGCAGCCTTTATAGATGCCGAGCACGCTTTGGATCCTCTGTGGGCAAGAACCATTGGGGTCAAGCTGGACGAGCTTCTTATTTCCCAGCCGGATACGGGAGAACAGGCTTTGGAAATTGCAGAAAGTCTTATCAGAAGTGGCGGGGTGGACGTTTTGGTCATAGATTCCGTAGCTGCTCTTGTTCCTCGGGCAGAAATAGAAGGAGAAATGGGAGATTCGATGATGGGGCTTCATGCAAGGCTTATGTCGCAAGCTTTAAGAAAACTTACAGGGGCTATTTCCAAATCCAAAACAATTGCAATTTTTACCAACCAGCTAAGGCAAAAAATAGGAGTGATGTTCGGCAATCCGGAAACAACCACTGGAGGGTTGGCACTAAAGTTTTACTCTTCCGTTAGAATGGACGTTAGGAAAATAGAAACGATAAAAGATGGAGATAGGGCTATCGGCTCAAGGCATAGAGTAAAAATAGTGAAGAATAAAGTAGCTACTCCTTTCAGAATTGCGGAATTTGACGTGATGGCTGACACGGGAATTTCCAGAGAAGGTGGGATTGTCGATGTCGGAGTTGAGATGGGTATTATTCAAAAATCAGGAGCATTTTTTAGATTTGGAGAATTAATGTTAGGACAAGGCAAAGAAGCAGCGAAAATATTTCTGAAAGAAAAGCCGGATAC
>CAYPUE010000060.1:0-2890 GCA_964414015.1 uncultured Gammaproteobacteria bacterium | reverse complement strand
AAGAGCTTGACTTTTTGGATATTCTTGGAGTATAATACTTTTACTTGGGGATGCATCGCATCGACAAGAAGGCACATTAAAAAACTGCAAGCCGACAATGATTGAAAGTCGCAAAACCAATCAAATTTAAATGCTAGAAATAGCGTTTCAGCCTTAAGAGCGGAAAGAGATTTAATTCTCGCCGAACTTTTTGGCGTTCAACCAAGCCTTAGGCTAGCAGTAGCTTAAGCTTTTAGAACTGTTTATAAAGTCTTTTCTCAACGGGATTTTATAAGCATAAATACAGTTGGGAAATTGGTAGGGAAACTGGTTTAGTCCTTATTGAATTTATAAACCTTGACTTTACTTATGGATGTTTGTTTTCAAAGAGTAAAGTGATCAAAAAAACAACAAACCAAGCTTGTAGAAGTTTTTTAAATTCTTTCTTGCACTCCGGGTCACTCTCGGACATCTCCACACTACCCCGCTTTACGGCGGGGTTTTTCGTGAATTCTTAATCTCTTGCCAGAGCTAGTCCGTAAACCTTTTCTGCTCCGCTTTTTTTAAGCATTTTTGCAGCTTCATTCAGAGTTGCGCCGGTTGTAAATATGTCATCAACCAGAAATATTGTTGCATTTTTTATAGTATCTTTTTTATCTTTTTCTACCTCAAAAGCTCCTTTGATATTGGCTTTTCTTATTTTTTGGGTAAGACCTGCCAAAGACGGCGTCTTTTTTACTCTTTTCAAAAGGTTTATAGTCGGAAATCCAAACTTTTTCGAAAGAGCGCTTGCCAATATCTCCGCTTGATTATATCCCCTGCTTCGAAGTTTGGAAGGATGCAAGGGAATGGGAATTAAAATCAAAGATTTGTTGTTTTTGCAAACACTATAAAATTCTTCTTTCTGAATCAGGTTCTCGTAAAACAAATCAGCCAGTACATTTTTTAAATCCGCAAGAAAAGGCTGATATTTAAAATTATAAATCAGCCTTTTCGCAGCTCCTTTATAGCAAATGGCAGAGAAAACTCCGTTTATCGTGTATTTACCCAAACACCCGGGATGAGTTAAGCCGTTAATCGCCGGCCTATTGCAGACAACGCAGATTTCTTCCGTATCAAAAGAAATAAAGGTCAGGCAATTTGGGCAAAGATAATTTCCCAATTTTTTGCAGTTAATGCAGTATTTTGGAAAAATAAAGTCTAGAATACTCATTCTTCAAGTTTAACAAAAATTAAACCGGTAATGATATAATGTAGCTAATTGGAGGAGTGACCGAGTGGCTGATGGTGCAGGTTTGCTAAATCTGTGTCCCGAAAGGGGCGCGTGGGTTCGAATCCCACCTCCTCCGCCTTCGCCTCGCCGAAGTTTTGAAAGTTTCAATTGAAGGAATCCCTGTATGAAGAACTTAACAAAGCCCCATAAGCCAAAAGAAGATAAATATATCTTTACCGAAGGCATTAACTATTTCGATACGGGCAAGGCTTCTATTTGGGGAACCGGTGATAAAGACACTCTGGAATTTCTAAAAAAGATTGAAATTCATGGCAAATGGCTAAATCTAGCCGCCGGTGATGGTCGCTATAATTTAATCTTATTGGAAAAAGCTGATTTCGTTGTTGCTTCGGATATTGATGAGAGTGCTCTTAGCAAGCTAAGGCATAGTACTCCAGAAGAATATAGAAAAAAATTAGATATAAAAGCTTTTGACATAACCAAGAAGTTCCCATTTGAAGACAGTTTATTTGATGGCATTTTTTGTACTGGCACTTTACATCTTTTTCCAAGAGAAGTTTTGCGACAAATAGTTTTTGAGATTAGTAGAGTTCTTAAACCAAACGGAAAAATAATAATTGATTTTGCAACAGACATTAAAAGAGTTTCTCCGAACGGAAAATTAATTACCTTTGGCAAAGAACCTCTTTATGATTTGAAAAATGCAAAGAGGATTCTCGAAACCCTTTTCGAAAATTATCATATACAAATGCACGAATCAAAAGTCGTAGAAGATTTTGAGGCAGCGAATCCACCCTATACATTAAATTGTAAATTTATTATTTTAATTGCGGATAAAAAATAAATAATTTTCCGCGAGATAAAATAGAAGGTTTATGTACCAAAATTTTGCCAAAGCCACAATTAAATTCTGCGAAGATAATTTACCCTCATCTATTGCACAACCAGCGAATTCTTGGTCGATTTTGGTATATGTTTTTATAGGAATTTATTTGCTTTTTATAAGCCGTGGACATAAGCATTTACTCTTGAAATTCTTATGGCCGATTGTGGTAGTGATTGGTTTATTTTCTTTTATTTTCCACGCCTCCAACACTTTCGCAGGCCAGTTTTTGGATTTAAGTTCAAATCTTCTGCTCTCATCCTATTTACTTATTTTTAATCTTCATCGCTTAAATGCTCAATTTTTTACAATAAGAAGGCTCTTTTTGACCTTCTTTATTCTCATTTCAAGCAGTCTAATAGCTATGTATTTTATTAAAACAATCAATAATTTTGATATAGGAATTCTGCTTTTTGCGCTTCAACTATTCGTTGTTCTGATTTTGGAATTACATCTATATAAACGGCATACGCATAATTACAAAATCCACAATCTAATAATTGCTTTTATTCTTTTGATGGTCGCTCTTACGCTATGGCTTTTAGATTTTTCGAGAATATGGTGTGATCCAAGCACATTTCATCTGATTAATGGCCATGCTTTATGGCATATTTTAAATGGATTTGCGTTAATTTTTCTTTATTTTTTCTACAGACAGTTTGATTAAATTTGCTATGATTTTGATATAATCAACATACTCTAATGTTGTAAAAGAATTTGCCGCCGAAGAAGCGTACACTGTCTAGGACGCGATACATCCCGTAACACTTGTTAGTTTTTGAAAGGATCATATA
>CAYPUE010000059.1:0-3161 GCA_964414015.1 uncultured Gammaproteobacteria bacterium | reverse complement strand
TGAATAAAACAAATATGATAACTATCAGCCAAGTCTTAGTTTTATTGGCTGAAATCTGGGAATAAATGTTCATACTCAATTAGAATTTTACTTTGACAGGTTCTCTTTCGGAATTTTTTGCTTCAAAGAATTCTTCCGATTTATATCCAAACATATTACCTATGGCTGATCCGGGAAAATTAGCAAGTGTTTCGTTGAAACTTGCGACATTCGAATTGTAAAATTGTCTTGCATAGGCAATTTTTGCCTCAATATCGGAAAGTTCTTCTTGAAGTTCCAGGAAATTTTTACTTGCTTTTAGATCTGGATAGCTTTCCGAAATTGCAATCAAACTTTTTAAAGCATTTGAAAGCATATTGTCGGATTTGGCTTTTTCCAAAGTGCCGGTTGCATGCATGAGAGATGCTCGTGCCTTGGTGACATTTTCAAGTAATTCCTTCTCGTGTTTCGCATAGCCTTTAACTGTTTCTATAAGATTAGGTACCAGATCAACGCGTCTTTTTAGCTGAACGTCAATTCCGCTTAAAGCCTCTTTTATCCTAACTTTACCCGTTGCTAAAGAGTTATAGGTAGTCCAAACGAATAAGACGATGACAACTACCGCAATTGTTAAAATAAGAGTTGGAGACATATAATCTTATCACCCCGCTTTCAGCCATTCTGAAAATTTAGAATAGCTTAACGTATTTATTATATCATTTTTTGTCACCCAACCTCGTCTTGCCATCGCAACGCCGTATTTCATAAGTATCATTTGCGAAGCCGCATGGCTATCGGTATTGATTATGAGTTTTACTTTATTTCCTACAGCTTGTCTAATTATGGCGTCTGTTAGATCTAGTCTGTTTGGCCAGGCATTAATTTCCAAAGCTTTATCGTGTTTTCTGCAAAACTCAAATATCTTCTGGAAATCCAGCTCGTATCCCTGGCGCGTACCTATCATTCTTCCTGTGGGGTGAGCTAATATTTTTGCCTTGGGGTGGGAAAGTCCTTCAATTACTCTTTTGGTCATTTCGTCCTTATTCATGTTGAAAGAACTATGTATGGATACGATAGCTCCATCCAGGAGCTCTAAACATTTGTTGTTAATTGCCAGGCTTCCATTGACCAGAATGTCAATTTCGAGTAATTTTAGTATACGTACATTTTTTATGTTTGATTTAATTTGTTCAATATTCTCATTCCTCCTCTTAATTAGAGTATAAATATCGTTTTGACTATGTTTTGAAACACTGGGGTTATGTTCGGAAAGTCCTATATATTCATAGCCTAATTTCGCCGCGGTTTCAGCCATCTCTTCGATTGAATTATGGCCTAAGTCATGGCTTGGCTCAATTGGGAAATTAGAGTGTGTGTGTAAATCTCCTTTCATATTTTTTATTTCTACTAATTGAGGGAGTTTGTGTTGTGCGGCTAGCTCAATTTCCCCCATATTCTCCCTTATTTCCGGAGGAATCCAATCCAATCCTAATGCATTATAGAATTTTTCTTCGTTGTCGTATTTTGAAAGAGGCTGATTTTTTTTGGTCAAACTTTTTATTCCATACTCGGATAAAGACAGACCTTTTTTTAATGCGTATTCTCTAAGGTGGACATTATGGCTTTTGCTTCCGGTAAAATGCTGAAGAAGAGATCCGAAGCTTTCGGGCGGTTGGGTCATTAAGTCAACCTGTACGCCTCCGGAAATAAGTATAGATGCGGTAGCAGTGCCTTTCTCGATAAGTCTTTCCTTATGGGGGTAAGAAGTGAAATGTTCAATGGCTTCCTTTTGGTAGTTAGTTGCAACTGCGATGTCGATGTCGCCTACTGTAGCAGCCATACGTCTAAGACTCCCTAAAGCAATAGCTTCATTAATGTACTTAAACCCTTTAAGATAGGACACTATTTTTTCTGCAACCCCATAAGCATAAGGCAACACCATTCTTGTAGTTTTACCCTTGCCTTGTTGATATTCGAAAATAGCTCGTAAGATGTCCTCTTGAGATTTTTCTCCGAAGCCCTCAAGCTTGGCTATCTTTCCCGCCTTTGCAATCTCAATTAGATCGTTGATGACGGTATTTGGATTAGTCAGCTTGAATTCTTTTATTAGCTTATATGCTTTTTTAGGCCCGAAACCTGGAATGTCGATCAAGACAAAAACAGAGGCTGGAATTCCTTTGAGCACCCATTCGAAATGTTTTACTTTTCCAGATTTGAATAGTTCGATAAGATGAGACGTTATGGTTTTTCCAATGCCAGGAACCAACTCAAGTTTGTTTTCTTTATAGAAATCCTGCAATTCGGAAGTTAGATTGGAAACTGCGTCAGAAGCTCTTTGATAGGCAACAATTTGAAAACGGAATTTTTCCTCGTTTTTAATAACATAAGCAGCTGCAATATCTTTGAACAGCTTTGCTATTTCCCGATTGCTCATCAGAACAATGATAACAGAGGATTGACGATGATTCAATAATTTGTTAGGATATGGAAGCTAACGCAGTTTGGGGCTGTAGCTCAATTGGTTAGAGCGCCTCCCTGTCACGGAGGAGGCTACGGGTTCGAGTCCCGCCGGTCCCGCATTTTGCCTGCCTATTATTATCATCTGCTCAGAAAGGAGAAAAGTGCCAAAAAGAAAAAAAGCTGGAAAATCACATACGAATCTTGTTCTGGGACTAGTTATAGTAGCTATATTAATTGTTCTTGGAGTATTTTTTATAAAAAATAAAGGAAACATAACGCAAACTAGCTCGATTTCTACGGAAGATCTATCGCAAGCAGAACAAAATACCAAGAATGCCCAACTATCGTTTTATATCGTTAAACAAGGCGACAGTCTTTGGACTATTTCCGAAAATATATACAAATCAGGATATAACTGGATTGATATAGCCAAGGCAAATAAATTAGAAAACCCGGAACTGATATACGCCGGAACAAAACTGGAAATTCCACAAGCTCAGCCAAAGGCTACGGAAACCAGCGCAGAAAAAACTTTTGAACAATCCGCAAATAGTTCCATTACAGGCGATACGTATACTGTTGCAAAAGGCGACAATTTGTGGGAAATTGCAGTTCGAGCTTATGGTGATGGGTATAGGTGGGTTGACATTGCAAGAAAAAATAATTTAATTAATCCAAACCTTATCCATTCAGGAAACATTTTCGTAATCCCGCGATAAAGA
>CAYPUE010000058.1:0-3252 GCA_964414015.1 uncultured Gammaproteobacteria bacterium | reverse complement strand
AGGGATTTTGATAACATTATTTTTTCTCGTAAAACAACTACGCCTGGAAAATTATTGATATACGTCTTGCAGAATTTTTTCAAAGCAGCGGGATTGCGGCTTTCTCCCCATGTTTGAGAAAATAAATCAATATGTTTTAGGTAAAGATCTAGCCTTTCTCTGACGGTGATATCTTCAAGTTTCACCGCTGGATTAAATAACCAAGGATTGGTGAAAATTCCTGTTCCCACCATATATCCGTCGCATCCATAGAGCTGATGCTTTTCTTTGATTTCCGCAAGGGACTTAATATCGCCATTTCCTATGATGAAAGTTTTTGGGGCAATTTTATTTCTTAATTCTATAATTTTGGGCATCAATTCCCAATGAGCAGGCACTTTGGATAATTCCCGTACAGTTCGTAAATGAATGCTAATCGCAGATAAATCTTGCTTAAGAAGAAAACTAATCCATTCCTCAATGTCTTCAGCCTGAAAACCTATGCGTGTTTTGACACTTACAGACAGTCCGCCTGCACCTTTCTTGGCCTCCTGAATAATTTTTCGGGCAAGATTTGGATTTTTGATTAATCCGGCACAAGCTCCATCTCTGATAACTGTTCTGTCCGGACAGCCCATATTTATGTCTATGCCTGAAAAACCAAGCTTTTTCACGTATTGTGCAACTTGGAAAAAATCGTCAGGTTTATTTCCCCAAACTTGCGCAACAATCGGCTGTTCACTTGAAATATATCGCAAACGTTCTGCTACTACTTTTTTCCCAGCAGATAATAATCCTTCGCAATTTACGAATTCCGTAAAAAATACATCGGGCCGTCCGATACTGTTAATTATTTGGCGGAAAACCGTATCTGTTACTCCATCCATTGGCGCAAGAACAGTAAAAGGCTTCGCAAGCTTCCTCCAAAAATTTCCCATACTTCGTAGTATACTATATAAAGTATCTTATGAAATCTATAGATGATTTTTTGGACAAGATAACCATGTACCGTCTGGTATTATATTTCCTTATTGCACTTGTTTTCAGCGCCGTAATATTTAGTTTTTTTGGAATAATTTCTTTTTCCCCGCTTTCAATTATTTTCTCAACCGCAGTTCTTATTTTGGTATGTTCGATAACCAATAAAGTATTTGCCAAAATATTCAATGCGCCGACCAATGTTGAGTCCGTTTATATCTCTGCCCTTATCCTGGCGCTGATTATTACTCCGACCGAATCATTTCAGGGAGTTGTTTTCCTAGGATGGGCAGCGGTTTTGGCAATGGCAGCAAAATATATTCTGGCGATTAATAAAAAACATATCTTTAATCCCGCAGCGATTGCGGTTTTTTTAACAGCAGTAGGAATTAACCAATCCGCTTCTTGGTGGATAGGAAGCTTAGCGATGATACCCGTAACTTTATTAGGAGGATTTCTTGTTGTCAAAAAAATTCAGAGGACAGATTTGGTTTTTAGTTTTTTGGCAACGACACTTTTTGTAATTATTACTTTCGCAATTTTCAACGGGAGCAATCTGCTTGCAATTTTGGATCAAACACTGCTTCGTTCGGCACTTCTTTTTTTCGCCTTTGTTATGCTTACCGAACCATTAACAACTCCTCCTGCAAAAGGAATGCAAATATGTTACGGCATTTTTGTCGGGCTCCTATATTCTTCGCCATTCCATATTGGAAGTTTGTATTTTACTCCTGAACTAGCATTACTAACGGGCAATATTTTTTCCTATATTGTCAGCCCCAAACAGAAACTGATTCTTTTTCTTAAGGAAAAAATTCAAATTGCTCCTGATATTTTTGATTTCGTATTTACGCCGAAAGAAAAAGTCCAATTTATGCCCGGACAGTACATGGAATGGACACTTGAGCATGCAAATCCTGACAGTAGGGGAAATAGGAGGTATTTTACTATTGCCTCTTCGCCTACGGAAAACGAATTGAGATTGGGAATAAAATTCTATGAAAAAGGAAGCAGTTTCAAAAATGCGCTCATAAATGTTGGCTCTGGCGTACCCATTGTCTCTTCCCAACTTGCCGGGGATTTTACTTTGCCGAAAGATACGAAACGGAAACTTGTTTTTATAGCCGGGGGAATTGGCGTAACTCCGTTCCGAAGTATAATCAAATATCTTATTGATGCTCGCGAGAAACGTGATGTCGTTCTTTTGTATTCAGATAAGCAAGCTTCAGAGATCGTTTATAAAGACGTTTTCGACCAAGCGCAAATCGAGCTTGGGATAAAAACAATTTATGCTCTAACGAATGAAAATCTGCTTCCGCAGGGTTGGCTGGGAAAAGTCGGAAGAATAGATGAGGAAATGATAAGCGAAGAGATATCTGATTTCAAGGAAAGAACATTTTATTTATCAGGACCGCATTCAATGGTTAATGCCTTTGAAAAAACTCTGCTTGATATGGGAATTTTCAAAAGTAAAATCAAAACAGATTTTTTCCCCGGCTACGCATAACTTGCTATTTATAGCATAAATTATTTATAATACTTCTTCCTATGACGGAAAAAGAACTTCCACCAAAAAAGCATAATTCAATTTTCAGAGGACTAACAGAGCCTGTCGCCAAAAAAGCAGCTTTAGGTTTAACAAAAATCTTTCCCGGAATAACTGCAGATAACGTAACTAATGCTGGATTTTTTGGAGTTTACGCAGGTGCCATTCTTAGCGTTATTCCCAAAGGGATGATTGGCGTTGATTTTGCCCCATATGCTGCGACCTTAATGGTTGGCGGAACTTCATTGGATGCAGTTGATGGGGCAATGGCACGGATACAAGGAACAATTTCAAATAATGGCGCTTTACTCGATATGATAGCTGACAGAAAACAGGAAACGGTACTGGCATTAGCTAGAATTGCTGCAGCAGGAATGAGACGAGATTCTTTTGGAGTAATCGTAGCTACTGCCGCGGGGATCACCAATCCCATTCCTAGTAAATATAGGGCAATGGTAGAAGAAGTTGGTTGTCGTGTGCCAGAATCTGGTGCCAATGTTGGGAGTTTTTTTGGCACGAGACCCATAAGAGCGTTGCTTGGAATATCTGCAACTGCATATCCAGAAGTACACATATTAGGAATCGAACATCCCACCATGCAACCATTACTTGATTCCATTTCTGTTGTAGGCAATGTTCTTACTACGCTAGAAAGGGCAAAAATTTTAGGACAAGCTAAGAAAGGACAATTGGAAGTAAATCCTGATCCGAACGCACAGGAGTTGGGAAGATTGAAATCAGAAGCGCTT
>CAYPUE010000057.1:0-3439 GCA_964414015.1 uncultured Gammaproteobacteria bacterium | reverse complement strand
GGGTGGCGGAGCTTGCGAAGAGCTTTTGCTTCAATTTGCCTAATCCTTTCTCTGGTTACTGCAAAAATTCGTCCCACCTCTTCTAAAGTTTTTGGCTTGCCGTCTTTAAGCCCAAATCTTTCAATTAGAACTCTTCTTTCCCTATCGGAAAGCGTTGACAAAACTTGTTCAACTTGCTCTTTCAAAAGCTCACGGGAAGCTGTATCAAAAAGAGTCGGCGCTGTTGCATCATGAATAAAATCTCCCAAACGGCTGTCCTCTTCATCTCCTACAGGAGTTTCCAAACTGGCCGGTTCTTGGGAAATTTTGATAATCTCCAAAGCTTTTTCCGGTTCAATTCCCAGAGTCTTTGCTACTTCTTCCGGAGTGGGTTCCCGACCCAAATCCTGCATCAGTTTTCTGGAGGCCCGCAGGAACCGATTAATATTTTCCACCATATGCACCGGAATTCTAATCGTTCTTGCCTGATCCGCAATTGCCCTGGTTATGGACTGCCTTATCCACCAAGTCGCATAAGTTGAAAATTTATATCCCCTTCTCCAATCATATTTTTCCACTGCCCTAATCAGTCCTTGATTTCCTTCCTGGATTAAATCTAGAAGGGTTAATCCGCGGCCTACATATTTTTTGGCTATTGAAACCACTAACCGCAGGTTGGAATTTATTAATTTCTTTTTTGCTTCTCTATCTCCCTTCTCCACTCTTTTTGCCAATGATATCTCGTCCACGAACTTTAGAAGCGGGATTCTGCCTATTTCCTTCAGATACATTCTGACAGGATCGGAAACCGTTCCTTCGGTCAGAACTGTCAATGCCTCTAGCTCTTTTTCCAAATCCGCAATCGGTTTTTGGTCATCCTGATCTTTAGCTACGGACTCAAACACGTCAATATTGAAGCGGAGAAGTTTATTGTAAAGACTATCCAGCTCTTCCAAATGGTCTTCCGGTTTGGGAAAAATAGCCAAAATCTCATCCTGGGTGATATAACCTCTTTTTTTCGCAGAAGTAACAATATCATTTAAGATATTTTGGTTTTTTTGTCTCATAAAATCTATGCAGTTTATTGTACCACACTCGAAGAGGTCGATAAAAGGTGTATCAACTCTGACAATTCTTCTTCCAGTTTTTTGATTTCTTCCGGTTTCTTATCCTTCTCTTTATTTTTTAAGTCCTGTGAAAGAAACTTAATTTTATCTTTTAGGAATAATGACCTTAGCTCTTTGGCTGCTTTTTTGGCCTCGTCTTGATATTTTTTTTCCTCCAAAAGCTTAGGCATTGGCAATAAAAAACAAATGTCAAAGGTTTTTAGCAGCTCTTGCGGAAGAAGGCTTAAGAATTGTTTGATATTAAATTGCTGATGTGTTTTAAAATAACTATCCAGAAAGCCGATAATTTTTTCTATTGAAGACGTACGAAATTTATAATCTTTCAGGCTCTCCTTCGCATATTCAAAGATTTTTGCCGAGTTTTCCGATTGGATGATAAGGGCTAATAAGTATTCTTCCAAAATTTCCGTTCTGTCTCTTTTGTCTTTTGTCGGAAGAATTATTTCATCTTTGGCTATTTCTTTTTTCTCAATTTTTTCTATCTCTCTTAATAAACTTTCGTATGAGGTGTTTAATTCTTTGGCGAGTTTTTTGAGAAAATGCTCTTTAATTACTTCATTTCCTATTTGCATCAAGATCGGCAGAAGTTCCTCGGTTATTTTTCTTGTCCCAGAAGTTGTCTCCTTATCGAAAGACGAAAAAGCGTTATTGAAAAAATAATCATAAATACTGATGTCGCTTTTCAAAGCTTTCTTGAAAGCAACCGGATCATTTTTTATCGCTTCGTCAGGATCTTTGCCGTTTGGAGTCAGAACAACCGTAGTTGCAAATCCTTTTTCCTCCAAAACTAGAAAGCTTCTTTTTGTTGCTTGCGATCCTGCAACATCTTGATCAAGACAAAGGGCAATATTCTTGGTAAATCGGGACAAAAGATTCGCCTGATCTTCTGTCAGAGCAGTTCCCTTAATCGCTATTGCATTTTTATAGCCTTGAGAAAACATAGAAATTACGTCAAATTCCCCCTCGGTCACAATTACTTTATCCAGTTTTTTTATTTCCTCTTTAGCAGTATTTAAACCGAAAAACATCCCTCCTTTATGGTAAACAAGCGTTTCTCTGGTATTGATGTACTTTCCTCCTTCCGCTGAAGCCTCAAGTACTCTTCCGGAAAAACCGACAATATTATTTCTGTGATCAAAAAGAGGAAACATTACTCTGTTTCTAAAAAAGTCCAAAAGCTCGCCTCTATATTCAAAGCTAATCCCTGCTTCTATCAAATCTCCTTTTTGGTATTTCTTTTTCGTAACTAAAAAGTTGGATAAAGCATTACCCTCTTTCGGAGAAAAACCCAAAGAGAAAGTTTCCATAAGTTTCTTGTCAATTTTACGTGTATTTTCTAAATATGACAGGGCTTTTTTCCCTGCATTGTGCGAAGTTAAAACATAATGATAAAAGTCCAAAGCCAGACGGTTCAGGCTATAAATCTTATCTTTTTTGGAAGATAAGCCTGTTTGGAAAAAACTTTCTTTAAGTTCCACCCCTGCTTTTTTGGCAAGAGTTCTTAAGGCTTCCGGAAATTCCAATTTCTCATACTCCATTAAGAATGTGAAGCAATCTCCGCCCTTTTGACAGCCAAAACAATGCCAAATTTGTCTTTCCGGAGAAATTACAAAAGAAGGAGTTTTCTCATTGTGAAAGGGGCAAGCCGCCTTAAAATTCCTCCCCGCTTTTTTCAGAGGAATATATTCCTGAATAAGAGAAACTAGGTCTATTTTCTCCCGAACTTGGGCAACCTGATCCATAACGCCTGTATTGTACCACAAGTTATGGATTTAAAAAATTTATTTAGCCATTGATTTCTTTGCCCAGCCAACCAAAAGCAGGATAATACCGCCTGCAATCCATGCCGCATAAGGAGCCCATCCCAAAGCAGACATTAGGTAATTGATTATCCCGTACACTACTGCCAAAACCCCCAGAGCTGTCAGCAATTTTCCCGGATTATGATGACACATCATTTTTTCTTCAGCCATGTTGTCTCACCTCCTTTGCTAGAAACTCTTAATGAGTTTCAACGAATTCTAGAGTTTCTGCATCCGCCGAAAATCGCCCTTCGAGCCGCGTTACGAATAGTAGGTAAGGCGAGAAGTAAGATTAGGCGGACATCATTTTAATTTTTCCTCTAAAATTTTATATTGCCTGCCCGGATCTTCTGAATTAAATAAAAAACTATTTGCAACAAAACGGGTCGCTCCTGCATTTTTTGCCATTACAATTGTCTGGTCATTTATTCCCCCGTCAATTTCTATTTTTATGTCACTTTGAGCTTGCTGAAGGGTCTTAACTTTTTCCAAATATTCCGGGTTAAACATCTGACCGGATTGTCCGGCTTT
>CAYPUE010000056.1:0-3478 GCA_964414015.1 uncultured Gammaproteobacteria bacterium | reverse complement strand
GGAGGAAAGATCGCTTAAGAATTTACTCTTTTTTGCCATTAGACAATTATTGTGAAGGTTTATTAAATAATTGTCAATATCCAAAACTGGAAATTACAATTCTGGTTTTAAAAGATTCTGATCTCTTGGCTCTACTCTTGCTTGCCCTGAGCTTGCCGAATGGGTTCTTTCTGTCGTCTCCTTTTATCCAGCTTATAATTTGGCGCAAAGATATCGGTGTAGGCCAGCTGGTTAGAAATGGTGTTGGGTATATTTGATTCATACTTTTATTCATTTCTGGAATTAATATATATCTTGTACGCTAGCGGTGCAGTAACTTGGATTACTCAAATTTTGTGAGATTGCTTACTGAATTTTATTCTGCTATACTTTGGCGGTAAAATGAATAATCTTACAGCAATAGACAAGCTGGAGAAATTTTTCTCACAATTTAAAACCATCCATTATAAAAAAGGGGAAACATTTCTTCGCCCCGGCGATATGCCCCAAGGAATAAGTTTTCTGAAAAAAGGATATGTGAGATTATATTCTCTTTCTTCTGAAGGACAAGACTTGACCTTGGTTCTTTATAAATCCGGAGATTTTTTCCCCGTGGTCTGGAGTTTTACAGGAACACTTAGTATTTATTATTTTGAGGCTTTAAGTCCGGTTGAAATACAAAGAGCAACAAGAGTTGAGTTTGGCGAATTTATAGATGGAAACATCGATATTTTTAAGGAGGTAAATTATCATATTATCCACCGTTTTCAAATGGCTCTTAAGAGAATGGAATATCTTGTTTTTGGCAAAGCAAATGCTAAACTTGCCTCAATTCTTCTTATTTGCGGCAGAGACTTCGGTACAGACACACGTAAGGGAAGAGAAATTCAAATCTCTTTTGCTCACAAAGATATAGCTTCTCTTGTGGGAGTAACGCGGGAGACGGTAAGCCTGGAACTGAAAAAACTTGAAAAGATGAAATTTATAGGTTATAATGGGCGGCATATCATTATCAGAAACGAAAAAGCATTAGAAAAAGAAGCACTTTTATCCTAATATGAGCGAAAGATTTAAGCCAGTAGATCCATACGCAAAATTAACCTCGGATAAAAAATTAGCTAAAGCAAGACCCAGATTGAAACTTTACAGGAGACCCCAGCTTTTTACAGAAATTTTATTAGCATCAGGGGCGTTTGGTGATAAATTTGGTGATAAACCCGAAATGAAGAATTCTTTGGATTTTCTGGTTGGGAAATGGATAGCAGCGACAAACAGTGAAGAAGAAGTTGCAGAAAAACTTGTGGCTCCGGCTAAGCTTGTAAAGGCTGCTAGGAATGAAGAAGGAGCTTATATTACAAATAGAAAAGTAGAAGAGGCTGCGATAAGAGATGGAGCGGAATATCTTCAGGAAGTTTTCGGGTTCGACAAGCAAAGAGCAAAAAGGCTAAGTAGGATATTTGTCCGATGGCACATCAATAATACCAAAAGAATTCAAAGGGATATGGGAGTGCCGGAAAAACCTCGCTATAAAAAAAAACTTGAAATAAGAAGAAGACATATTATTTTCGCTGGTTACGGGCCAACCCTAAAAATTCCACAATCGCAAGAACAAGAAAAAGTAGCCTGCTAAATTTTTGGGTAATCATTACCTTGTGTCGCATCCAGTAGAATATGGATGTGTACAATTTAAAACAAATTCCTTCTAAAACACATATACGGAAATACTTAAGGAAAATCTTGTTTGGTAAAAATGTATTCTGTCCTACATGTAAAACATACAAGATTAAAGCAGAGGGAAATAGATATTGGTGTCCTAAATGCAGAACTAGATTTTCCCTGCTGTCGCATACGTGGTTAAAAGGTTTAAATCTTCCTTTACAGACGCTTTGGATTCTTCTTTGGGCATGGACACAGCAAATACCGGTTAAACAAACGCAGGGTATCAGTTGCCTTTCCGAGAAGACAGTCAGGTATTGGTTCCACATGTTTAGAAGCCACCTTCCGCAAGATAAAATGCTTTTAGAGCACATAGTACAGTTAGACGAGGCATACTTCGGGAGATTTGGTAAACTAGCATTAGTTATGGGCAAACAAGTAGGTTCAAGAAAACTTGCTTACCGGATTTTAATATCAGATCCTCCCGGCAAAATTGATGCCATTAATTTTCTGAAAGACCACATTAAGCCTAATGCTGACTTAAATACTGACGGATCAGTTATTTATCAACGTATTGAAAAATATTTCCCGGTGAGTCATACTTTTGACATTCATAAGAAGTTTGAGTTTACCAATACTTCTGAAATTGAAGGTATGTTTGGAGTTTTAAGGACATTTATTAGAAGAATGTATCATCACGTAACCGTTAAAAGGTTCCCGGAATATATGTTGGAATTTTACTGTAGATTTTCACGTCCTGAGATCTTTAGTTCTCCCTATGAATATCTCCTAAACACGTTATCACTTGCGACATAAGGGTAGGTATACCCAAATTTTTCCCATTGACAAGGAAGTGGAATTTTGTTTTAATTAACTAACCCTATCCTAGGGGAGAGGATATAGATATGCAGCCAACAGTCAAAACATCCGCAGCCAAACGCTTAAAAATTATCGAAGGACATTTGAAAAGAGTAATAAAGATGGTCGAGGATGGTGCATATTGCCCTGATGTTATTCAGCAGTCAACCGCAGTCCAAAGCGCTTTGAGAAAAGTTGATGAAATTTTGCTGGAGGGACATCTAAAAGATTGCGTCAGGAATGCGATTAAGTCAAGCGGGGGAGACAAAGAGATACAGGAATTATTAGAGGCGTTTAGGAAGAGATAAAATGGACAAAAAGGTAATAATAGGAATTCTAGTTTTTACAGCACTTATAATAGTAGGTGCTATTTTGTTTTCCAACAATTCTTCTTCTAAAACCAATCTGCAAAAAACCAGCGGGGCAAAGATACAAACTTTCGAAACTAGTTTTGACTTTAAAAATATTCAATATGGGGGCGGAAAGGTTGAGCGCAGTTTTAAGATAAAAAATGTTGGGAATAAAGAATTGACAATTGCCAACTTATCAACTTCCTGCATGTGTACTGTGGTTTATCTTAAGAGGGGGAATGAAAAGGGGCCGGAATTTGGCATGAAAGGAATGGCAAGCGCATCTAGCTGGACAGGGCATCTTTCGCCCAATGAAGAGGGAGAAGTCATTGCGGTTTTTGATCCTGCATTCCATGGACCAACCGGCATTGGTCCGATATCAAGGATTGTGAGTTTTGAAACGAATGATCCTGACCATCCTTATGTCGAATTCTCATTTTCGGGAGTAGTAGTTAAGTAAATGAAAAAAATTCCCATAGAGATTATTTTCGCTCTTATTGTCATAGCCTTTTTTTTAGGTGTTTTTGCCAACCAAAAGTTTGTAACCAAAACCACAAAACCAAATAGCCTTGAGGCTTTACAGGAAAAAGTGCTTCCGAAAAACGGATACCGTTTTAAAATAGACTTAGGGGTTT
>CAYPUE010000055.1:0-3952 GCA_964414015.1 uncultured Gammaproteobacteria bacterium | reverse complement strand
TTATCGTATCTAACGAACTACCAATGGTCAAGTGAGTAAAATTAATGTTCGTGGTTCGAATCCACGCGGGGGAGCAGTACTTTGCTAAATCTAACCGAAGTTTCACCAATCGTTTAACAATGAAAAAATTGTTTGTATTTAAAAACGACGGGTACAAAAGGGCTCGTGGTGGCTATTCGCGATTATTCGATATAACTTGTGCTAAATGCGGAGAACATCTTTGTTTTTATCAAAAGGATGGCCCCGGTATTCTCAAACGAATGTATTTAGACAGAATCTTCGAGGCTGAAAATTATTCAGGATTAGAAAAAAGACCTTTTAACAAAATTCCCCAATTTATATGCCAAAAATGCAAAGAAGCTATTGGAACGCCATTTGTTTATAAAAAGGAGAATAGATTTGCTTTTAGGTTGTTTGTTGGGTCGATTATTAAAAAAAATTGTCAAGAATACTAAAAAGACATTGTCTTTGTTAACGTCTTGATTTGTTTCAATCTTTCTCTTGCTTGCTCTGTCCACACGGATTTTGAAAAGCATTGATAATCCTTGATATACTAAATATATGGGTTTTTGGCGGTCTTGGAAGTATAAAAATCTTACATTTGTTTTTTTAGGGGTAGTAATAGCTATTATATTGTCTCGGATTGAAATACTCCGTCAATTTTTACTTCATCTTGGCAATCTTGGATATATAGGAGCTTTTATTGCGGGAATACTTTTTGTTTCCACCTTTACCGTTGCAACAGGAGCAGTTATTCTTTTGATCTTGGCAGAAACCCTCTCTCCTATTGAGATTGGTATTATTGCCGGTCTTGGCGGAGTTTTTGGAGACTTTGCGATTTTTAGATTTATCAAAGGCAATCTAGCAGACGAATTAGAAGATATCTACAACCATATTGATAACAACAATCATTTTACAAAAATACTTCATTCAAAATATTTTAGCTGGACACTGCCGGTTATTGGAGCAATTATCATTGCTTCACCTTTTCCTGATGAAATAGGAGTAAGCTTGATAGGGATATCAAAAATGAAAACTTACCAATTTTTAATTATCTCTTTTCTTCTCAATGCAACCGGAATTTTCTTAGTAGTTTCCGCAGCCTTGGTTATTAAACCTTAGCTTGCATAGCAGGTAAAAGTTGCTAACACGTTCTTCTTTTGCTATAGTAAATATACATGAAGATTAAGAGACTGCAGTCTGCACAACCCCTTTTACTTATCAGCGTTCTGCTTTTAATTTTTGTATTTTTTACTTCATCTGCTCTTGCCGTAAATAAGCCCGATACTGTGGGTAGACCGAGCAATGTTGGCGGAGAGAAAAAACAGCAGGTACAGGTTCGTCTCGCTGAAGCAAAACTTAAGGCCTGCCAAGCTAAAGAAGGTGCTCTTAAAAAGCGTACGGAACAGTTAGCGAAATTAACTACTGTCATGCAAGAGAAGTTTGATGCTATTGCCGGCAGGGTTGAAGAATACTATGTTTCAAAGGCAGTGCCAAACGAAAAGACAGTTACCAATTATGATAGTTTGGCAGCAGATATTCAGACCAAAAAAGAAGCAGTGCAATCAGCCTTAACTGCAGCTCAAGGTAACGTTGGAAGTTTTGCCTGCGATGGCAATAACCCGAAAGGACAATTAGTCCAGTTCAGGGAGGATATGCTAGAGGTTAAATCTGCTTTAAAGGATTACCGAACGTCGATTAAGAACTTAATTATAGCAGTACGTTCCATCAAGGGAACGATCGAGAGGGCAAACCCAAGCGTATCGCCAAAAATAACTGAATAATATGAATAAAAATCAAAAAGGATTTGCACCGGTACTAATAATTGCAGTCATCGCCGTTACGGTTGTTGCTGTCTACTTTTTGCTCACCCAAAACGGAAAAATAACTACTCCAGCCGATAATAGCAATTACTCTGCCATACAAAGCGCTGGAGACCTTAGTAATGCGGCCAGTGACCTGGATAATATCGATATTAATCAAGTAGACATGGAACTAGATCAGCTTAATTCTGACGCCTCCAGCTTTTAATTCCTAAGGAGAGCTTACGTTTCCCTTATTTTGTATAACCGGACGAAATAATCGCCTACGCCTTTTCTAAATTCCAAAATAAGATCCATAGGCCAAGAAGGTACAGGCTGCGTTTGGTTAAAAATTATATATACGGATTTTACTTTTGCGATTTCCCCATATTCTTTTGGCATATTTTTTGTTACTGGCCAAAGAGTATGTTCTTCAATACGCGGATCCTTCATGAAATAGGTTTTTATCATCATGGCTGCCAGTCCGCCCGTAGGGCTATTATAATTTCCGTCGGTCACAACATAAATTTCATTATTTGCTAGTTCATTTTGCAGATATTTTACAATTTCTCTCATCCCATATCCTGACGGCCAGCCATTCGCATATTGGAAGAGTTCTTCTTGAGGAAGGGGAGATCGAGGAAAATCATAAAGAATTTTAAAATCATAAAAAGAAAAGGTTAAAAGCAAAATAACAGAAAGAATGTACGCATAGACTCGTGTATTTAGATTACGATAATAAAAAATAATACATTCTGCTCCAAGAAGAATAAGCGGCAGAGTAATAGAAAATAAATAGCGCGGATAAGTAAGTTTTCCCAAAACTGCAAAAGTTAGAAACGGTACTAAAAAACAAAGAAGAATATAAAACTTCTCTTTTAAAAAGCTCTTATTTGAGAATGATAACGCTATGAGCAGAAGGAAAGGTAATGTTAGATAAGATAATATCCACCTTGAAAAAATTTGTATATTTGCAAAAACATGAGGCAAAATTTGCCAGGAAAGGATATCGGAAACTTTGTATGAAAACACATCGTTTTTATAGCCAATATTAAAAACATCCGGGGATAAAAAAAGAACAGCATAGTAAATGTAGGTAAGTGTAAGCGAAAGAAGGATAAGCATAAGCCATAAGGAAAAATTTCCAACAGCCTTTTTCTTTTTAAATGAAAAGAAGATAAGGCTAAAAGGAATTAAAAGAATATTAAATATGCCGGTTGTTTTGGTTAGAAGGCCTCCTCCCAAAACTAAAGCCAGAGCAAAAGCACTGTCAAGCTTTCGATACTTAACCAGAAGAATTTCAAGATATAGACTCCATATGAAAAACATTCCAACCATGCTTTCAAACAAAGCCATCCGGTTATAGATAAGCGCAAAGGGAAATAAAGCATAGATTAAGATAGAAAATAGCCCGACCCATTTATTATCGAATATTTCTTTTCCCAGAAAAAAAAGCCCAAGCATTGTTATTAAACCGGAAAGAAGAGAAACTATCCTTCCTGCAGCTACCGGATTTGCAATATATCCCATCAAAGATGTGGTGATCCAAATAAAAAGAGGTTGTTTTCCGTCAGAAAGAGAAATAAACCGTTCATACATGTTAAATTTTCCTATCTCTGCCCAATAAGCATATGTCGCTTCATCTATAAATATAGGCAAGGATTTAATGGCAATAAGCCTTAGTGCAAAGTAGAGGAAAATTACTATAAAGGAAAAAATTGCGGTTCCTTTATAAGGGGAAAGAATTTTATGGAATAATTTTAATGGCATTTTTGTATATATTTGATTATATCATCAAAACCATTTTCCATTACCAGACTAATTTAATTCATATTGACAAAAGTAAAATAAATTCCTATCATTTGTATAGATATGCAAATGAGGAAGAAAAAGGTGCTTCGGGATGAACTTCAAGATAATAAAAAAATTGAGGCGTGTGCGGAAAAGTTTGGGACAACAGGTGACCAAACCCGCATGAGGATTTGCTACCTTCTTTGTCATCATCCGAAACTTTCAGTTTCTGAAATAGCGGAAATTATTGGTTCTCCAATCTCGACTGTGTCTCACAGTCTAAAGAAGCTGAAAGAAATACAAGTAGTTGAGAATAGAAGGCAAGCAAAGCAAGTTTTTTATTCTTTAGGTAAAAATAA
>CAYPUE010000054.1:0-4220 GCA_964414015.1 uncultured Gammaproteobacteria bacterium | reverse complement strand
CAGTATTTCAAGGACGGTGATTATTTATGGCTGGTTTCGGAGGATTTTACAAAGGAGAAAAAAAGAAAAAGAAGAAAGGTTCCGCAAAAAGTAATTTCGTTTCTCCATTGGGCGCACCAACGCTTACGATGCCCGAAATTATATCTAAAAAGAAAAAATACGAATAAAATCTATGAGGAGAAAAAAGACCGATTCCGGTTTTGGCAAGGCCAAAGCCGCCATATTTTTTGCAGTTTTTATAATCTTGGTGGTATTATTTTCGCTAATTTTTAAGGTTATTAAGATAGTAGAGAGAAGCAGATTTGACAACTACCACCGTTTCACCATAAGTGTTGCCAATAAGCAAAAGACAGAAGTCGTCTCATTTCTGCCAAGCGAAAAAAAGATTTCGGTTTTAAAAATTATTGGTGCTTTAGGAAGCAATTCCCAAAGCGATCTGAATAAATTTCTGGAAATTCCATTAGATGCAAGAGTAGAGAATAACAATTTAAACTTAGATAGCGAGGTTCCTGTTTTAATGTCGAACGTACTTACAGGTTTTAGAAATTTTAAAACAGATTTAACCATAATCGACGCATTTAGGCTTTTTCTTTTTTCAAGAGCTGTTCCGAAAGATTTTATTAGCACAAAAAATATTTCCGTCTCTTCGCAAAGCCTAGAAGTTGATAAGATAATTTCTTCTCTTTTCGCAGATTTGGAATTGGCAAAGGACGGAAAAACCATAGAGATTACCAACGCAACAGAGATTCCCAATCTTGGAGGACGGCTGGCAAGATTAATTACCAATATGGGCGGAAATGTGGTCCTAATAACAACGGATAATGCTGTCAAAAAAGAATCAGCAGTCTTTTATACAGGTAAAAAAAGCTATACCGTAGACAGATTAGCCGAAATTTTAGGATTTAAGAGTCTTGAAAGCCAAAATTTAGGAATAGCGGATGTAAAAATCGTCATCGGGACAGATGATCTTCCGAAGCTTGTTTTTTAGAACTACTCTTGATCTTCAATTATTTTTTCCGCTTCATCCATAATGTCTTCATCAACACTTTGGATTTTGATGTGCCTATTCCTATCTTTCTTATCGGTGTTGTTCTTATCAAGACTTAAATTTTTGATGCTTTCTTCCAGAAAAGAAGGTTGGTTTTTAAAGCGAGACGCCATTTTCACTTCTCTTAAGAAAACAACTACGCGGTTATTGTTGGTTGATTTAACATAGGCTTCGTAGATACTTCCTCCCTTGATAAATTTAATGAGCCTTTTGCCTACATCGTCAGGCAATACTCCGATATATTGTTTTTGGTCTTCGATAAAAACCTTTAGCCTTTTGACGATGAGATTTAGTACCTGCCCGGTTATTAATCCGGAAACTACTTTGGGTTGTGCTACATTAACCAGTTCGATAATTTTGGTTTTCCCAGGCGTTTCGATGAAAGATTTAGAGTATACTCCGGAAAACCCGTTTAGCTTTTTCCTGTTAGGCTCTTCCTTAAGGCGTTTTAGATTGCGTAGGGCAATAGGATTGACAGAATCAAGCTTTAACACTTTTCTGTATGTGGCTTTGGCTTCTTTGATTTTGTCCAGAAGCGTAAAGGCAAAAGCCAGGCGGTTCAAAGCCCCAATATCATTTGGATTTGCAGAGAGAAGGGATTTATTAAGGGACGTCGCGTTTTTCCAATTGCCTTGTAATGCCGTTTGTATGGCTTGATTTTTTGATGATATCATGAGTGGAATCCCTATGGAGTTGGGGAAAATTTTACTACTATTTCTTGCAAAAGTCAAGACATAAAAGCTATAATAGCAGATAGTAAATGGTAAATAGTTCATAATTCATCAGAAAACGGTCTACCATTAACAATTAACCATTAACTATTATGAGCGGACATTCTAAATGGGCGACGATAAAAAGAGCCAAAGGAGCTGCGGATGTTAAGCGAGGCTTAGCTTTTACGAAGCTTTCAAACGCCATAACTATCGCTGTAAGAACTGGTGGGGGAATTGCCGATCCAACACAAAATTTTAAATTACGATTAGCTGTTGAGGCTGCAAGAGCCCTGAACATGCCAAAAGAAAACATTGAGCGGGCCATAGGGAGAGCTACAGCCAAAGGAGAGGGAATAGTAGAAGAAGTAACCTATGAGGGGTTTGCGCCTTCGGGCATAGCAATAATTGTTGAAGCGGCAACTGATAATCCTCAAAGAACCAGCTCCGAGATTAAAAATATTTTTAACAAGTCAAATGCCAGTTTTGGCCAGCCCGGATCTGTTTCCTATCTCTTTAAGCAGGCAGGAAGAATAGTCGTAGTTAAAAACGGAAAAACTTTTGATGACATCTTTGCTCTGGCAGTAGAAAGCGGCGCCGAAGACATCGAAGAGGGGGTAGAGGATAGGTGTATTATCTATACCGATCCGTCCTCTTTGTCCAAAGTTAAAGATACGCTTATTCCCAAAGGGTTAAAGATTGAAGGCGTAGAGCTTATAAGAAAGCCAATCAATACAATTCCGGTATCGGATCCTGCAAAAAAACAGCAAATTCTTGATTTTATCGGTAAATTAGAAGAAATGGACGACGTACAAAAAGTTTATTCAAATATCTCTTTAAATTAAGATGCGACGCTCTTTTTTCAGACGCAGTAATTTCATTTTTGCAATTTCCAAACGGCAAAAGTTTATCATAACGGTTTTAGTTTCCTCCATAATGCTTTTTTTAGCCGAGAATATTTTCGGCAAATCGGGAATTCTTCTCGCGTTTTTACTCTCAATATCAACGTCTTTATTGTTTCTTTGGTCGGAATACGCTGACCTAAAAGGAAATTTTTCTTTGCAAGTTTTTATCCTGCTTTTCTTTTACAGCCTTGCTTTTGCCTTGTTTTATTTTTTGGTTCCGGCACGTTTTCTTACCAGAATTACGATAACTTTTTTATACGCAGTAGGCCTTTACTCCTTGCTTCTGGCGCAAAATATTTTCATAGTTTCTTCGATAAGAACCATTGCTCTTTTATCTTCGGCACGAACAGTAGCTTTCTCCATGACGATTCTAACCTATTTTTTCCTTTCGAATGTGGTTTTTTCTCTTCATCTCAATATTTTCATCACGCTTCTGATATTCTTTCTTTTTTCTTTCCCCTTGATACTCGAGTCGCTTTGGACGTATACGTTAGAGAGCAAATTATTAGCCTATTCATATTGGGAATTGCCCTTAACTATATGTTTGGTTGAAACTGCGTTAGTTCTGTGGTTTTGGCCGATTATGCCGACCATCGCTGCTCTTTTTATGACAGGCGTATTTTACATCATGATTGGTATTTCTCAAGTGTGGTTCGAGAAAAGGCTTTTCAAAAGCGTAATGTGGGAATATGTTTGGGTTGGAGCTTTGATCTTTTTCATTTTTATCTTCTTTGCTATCAGAGGCTAAAAAATAGGCTTCAAGGTGAGGGAAGGGGAGCCCTTCCAACGACGAACTGATATAGTTTGATACGGCAACTTTAAATATTATAGGACTTATGTGCTTGCACTGAGAAATCCCGCTTAGCGGGACGACGAAGTGGATAACTTTTTTCACAAGCTTAACCTCTACTTTTCACGGGTTTACTCTTCATTCGTTCGGGGTCCTGCCGCAGATTTCCTTCCCGCCAGTGCTCCTTGACATTCGTCGAGATGCGCGCTGTCGGGAACCCTTCCATCTGCGTCACCCCTCTCCTTTATTGGAGCGAGCCTAACGGCGGATCGCAAACGGATTCTAAAGAAAAAAATACGAATGTCTTCCGCCAGCTGGCGGATTGAGGCTAAAATCATGAGTTTAGCTTGATAAATCAATCTAAATTATGGTATAGGCAGATGACCTTGGGGAGGGAGGCATTAAGCTAAATTAAAAATTAAAAATGAAAAATTAAAGATTGAGACGGCGGAGAGAACGCGGTGGTAATCGCCGAGAGCACAGAGCTATTTATTCTCTCCCATAAGATTTAGAAAAAACGTTTTTTACAGAGGAATAGCACTGGAAGTAGAGGAAGTGATTACGTCGTACAATAATACTTTTACGACGCCAGCCAGCTTCAGTTCTGCGGAGAAGTGGTTTAGATCATATCAAAAATCAAAAATAAAATATCAAAAATTTATGGTGCGACACTTGCTTCTCTTAATTTTTGCGTCTTATTTTCCGCCTAAAAAATGCCTATTTAATCCCCCACTATAGGATTACATAAGGAAAATTTCATGAAGCTA
>CAYPUE010000053.1:1645-4390 GCA_964414015.1 uncultured Gammaproteobacteria bacterium | reverse complement strand
ATACATTAAATAGTATTAAAAAGTATTTTGATAGAGTAGTTGCTTTGCATATCTCAAGGGAATTTTATGCGGTGGGAGAATTCTATAGAAATTTTCCGCAAGTTTCAGATGAAGAAACAGCTTCGATTTTATCGGGTGTTTCTAACTAAGTCATTTCTGGTTAAATCAATTATTTTTTCATATTTCGTAACATCGGCTTGCTCTACGCGTCTTGTTGGGGAAACATATTTCGTGTCTAAATCGTTTATGTCCCGAGTAGGTTGTCTCTTGCGTTGTATCCAAGAAATTGATTCGTCTATCACCAAAGCTTCGCCATTTGCGTCTTCTTCAGAAATTTGTATTTGTCCTTCAACATTCCAAATACGGACTTTTGTTATCCTTCCATCTATGAGCACATCTTTTTCTATTGAGCGAAATTTTCCTGTTGGAAGTTTAGTTACATCAGTGTTGAACGTATTAGATATAGAATGGAACAGACTGCGAGGGAAGGATGTTTGTGGGGATAGCATTTGAGTAGTACCATAATCTCCAAGTAAGCTTTCACACATTTTACCTAATTTTTGACACTTCAGCTCAATTTGTTCTTGTTCGGTAAGGGTAGGAGTTTCTACTGCTGGTTCTGTCATTAGAATATTTTACATTAACATTCGTATGGTTTGCAACTGCGTGGGAAATCCACTATTATAGTCTATAACTTATTCCTTATGAAATTGATTGTTGGACTTGGTAACCCCGGAGAAAAATACGAAAAAACTCACCATAATTTGGGTTTTATGGTGATTGAAAAATTCCTCAAAGATTTTGAACCAGTCAGAAAAACAGTTTGGGAGAACCAAAATAAATTCAAAAGCGATATTGTCCAACTTGAATGGCAGCCGCAACACGGAAGTTTGGAAAAAGTGATTTTGGCCAGGCCCAAAACCTACATGAATAATTCGGGAATGGCAGTTAGGTTAATTTCTGACTTTTTCAAGATAAACTCTTCGAATATTTGGATAGTAAATGACGATATTGATTTACCTCTTGGCGCAATGAGAATAAGATTTGGCGGAGCATCAGCCGGACATCACGGAGTTGATTCTGTGATATCGAGCCTTGGAACAGATAAATTCTGGAGATTTAGAATGGGAATTGGAAATCAAAAATCAACCCTTCGGCTTCGCTCAGGGCGAGAAATCAAAAATCAACCCTTCGGCTTCGCTCAGGGCGAGAAATCAAAAATGACAATAATAAAAAATGTGGATGAGCTTGTATTAAGAACATTTTCCGGATCGGAGAAAGGAAAAGTAAAAGAAATGATTAAAAGGGGAGCAAAAGCAATTGTCATGGCTTTGGAAGAAGGGATAGAAGCTTCGCAAAACCGCTTCAATACAAAATAACCTATATTACTTGATTCGTTCTAATTGAAATGATATACTTCCCATCTAGATTTTAATTGTATGGCAATAGCAAAGGAATTATTGGTTAATGCCGCAACAACGATGCCAAAGCCTATGATACCCATTGAGTCTCTTTTGGGGGCACGGAGCATAGATGGAGGAGTGACGAGAATTGAGGCAGTTTTGGATAAACATAATCTTAATGTAAAAACCCTTACTCGTTTAGCAGTTCTTGCTTTTGGAATAGGTATAAAACCAGAAGAAATTAGTGTTTTAGATTACGTTCCCGATGAACGCGATAAATTTTTTGCAGAAAAATTTGGTTTTACAATTCTGCCTATTGCTCATGCGGCTTTGAAAGAAGGAAGAGTTGAGGCTTGGATCGGACCGGCATTTGTTTCAGTCAAACATCCTTTAACTCAAAATGGCAACAAGACATCCGTATTATTAAGTTCGGAAGAATCTGGCAGAGAGAAGCGTAAAATCGGAGTCAGGCTTAATTCGGAAATAGTTTCATCTTATTATGTCCGTTTTGCAGTCAAAGACAATCCTGGAGTGTTAGCGCAAATTGCAAAAGAATTAGGGGATCAAGAAATTAGTATAAAAGAAATGCTCCAGCCAGAAGCCAAAGAAGGCAGTAATGAAACAGAAATTGCGTTTATATTACATCCGTGCGTAACTCAAGATCTTAACTTAGCGGTTAATGCTATAAGCAAATTAAATGTTGTTGTGAAAGCTAATTCACCTCTTAGAGTGCTTCAATAGCCAGCGGGAATGATGCTATAATAATCCTATGCAATCGGTTGGGCAGATTCTTAAAAAATTTAATCCTCAAAAAGATAAATATATTTCCCGTGAATTTCAGGCATTTGGAGTTTATTTGGCAGAAGAGCTTGGAGATTACAAGCATAGTGGCATGTATATAAAACTTGCGAAAACAGTGCACCGCGCCATTTTGGAAAAGGCTCTTTCTTTTGTTTCGGATAGTAATGTCAGAAACAAAATCGGCCTGTTTATGTGGAAGATGAAACAGCTCAAAGAAGAAGCCGAGAAAAGATCTTTAGCCAAGCAAAAATAATTTTATGAAGAAATCGTACTTTTTGGGTTTCGCGGCGTCTATAATTTTACTAATCGCCGCTTTTTTATTTAGGGACAGATTATCTGATTTCAAGTCTCTAGGATTGCTCGGAATATTTTTAATCAATCTTCTAGGCAATGCTACACTTTTTTTGCCCGCTCCTGCAATCGCTTCTGTTGTCGCAGGCGGGGTATTGTATCCAGCAGTTCTAGTTGCTTTGGCTGCTTCATTGGGAGCAAGTCTTGGAGATATGGTCGGTTTTTTCCTAGGCATATCGGGAAAAGCTTT
>CAYPUE010000053.1:0-1545 GCA_964414015.1 uncultured Gammaproteobacteria bacterium | reverse complement strand
TAAGAAAGATTTTCCTCTTAAAATTTGATATAATTTTAAATACAATGCTTTTGACGATTTTATTAGCCACGTTTTTGGCTTCGATTTTCTCACTTTTTTTAGTCGCGATTCTTCTGCTGCATCGGACTTTAATTCATAAGATTTCATTTTCCCTGGTTGCTTTCGCAGCGGGAGCGCTTTTGGCAACAGGTTTTTTGGATACTTTAAAAGAAGCAGTCGAGATAAAGGGTGAAGAAGTGTTTCTTTGGGTGACTATCGCAATTGCAGGATTTTTCGTCATCGAGCGTTTATTTCTTTTTCTGCATCACCATGATGAAGAATCTCAACCTGTTAATGGAGAAACAATGCGTTTGCCTACAGCTTTTTTGATCTTCGGAGACGCTTTGCATAATTTTATTGACGGAACATCAATTGCCGCAACGTTTCTGGTAAGTTTTCCCTTAGGCCTTATTACAACTTTGACAGTATTTATCCATGAAATTCCGCATGAGCTTGGAGATTTTGGCATTCTCATTCATAAGGGGTGGGGAAGAGGATGGGTGCTTTGGTTTAACGTATTAACAGGAGCAGCTGCAATTGCCGGAGCCATTCTGGCATTTTACTTGGGCAATCTTTTTAAAGACGCTATTCCTGTTCTTCTAGCTGTAACTACAGGCAATTTTATTTATCTTTCCGCAACGGATTTACTTCCTGAAATCCACCATAAAGCAGAAAAAAGTTTGGCTCTTTCTCACACTTTTTTCTTTATAGCAGGGATTGTTTTGATAGCGGTTCTTATCAAACTTCTGGGGTAAAATTTATTTTGTTTTGGCAAGTTCTCCATCCAAGATTGCCTTGAATGCGCTGTAAGGTTGTGCGCCTAAGACTAATTGACCGTTGACAAATGTAGTTGGTGTTCCATTAACTCCTGCTTCTTTTCCTGCTGTTTGATCATCGGTCACACTCTTTGCATATTTATCCGAATCCAAACATGAGTTAAATTTAGCACTATCAAGTCCAAGCGTTTGAGCAAAACCCTTTAATTTGTCTTTGGCAAAAGTTCCTGATCTTTCCGGACCCTGGTTTTTATAGAGATAATCATGATATTCCCAGAATTTGCCTTGTTCGTTAGCGCATTCCGAAGCTTGCGCCGCCCAAGTTGATTCGTCTCCCAAAAACGCGAAGTGCCGGAAGGCGAATTTAACTTTCCCGGTATCGACATAATCTTTAATCAGATTTGGTTCGACATCTTTAAACCATTTTTCGCAGAACGGGCATTGAAAATCTCCAAATTCCACCACTGTTACTTTCGCATTTTTATTGCCAAGTACAGGAAGATGTCCGGCGTCAACATCGACTTTGACAGGAGCAGCTGCTTGATTAGGCTGGTTTGGAGCAGTTGCTGCCTGTTTTGTCTGCGTTACTCCCTGATTTTGCAATGACAATTTTGTCGTAAGAGAACCTAGTAAAAATACAGCTACCAATAAAAGAACCAAAAGAATTGGAGTAGAGGAGGAAAGATCGCTTAAGAATTTACTCTTTTTTGCCATTAGACAATTATTGTGA
>CAYPUE010000052.1:0-4453 GCA_964414015.1 uncultured Gammaproteobacteria bacterium | reverse complement strand
ATAGAGGTCAAATTTCTTGACAAAATCCGCAAGATAATATACAGTAAATTATGGGGACAGATAAAATTATTTCCGATGTAGGATTGACATTTGACGATGTTTTGCTTCTTCCCTCTTACAGCAATTTTACCAGGCAGGAGATTGATCTTTCTACAAATCTTACAAAAAAAATAAAGCTATCGATTCCTCTTGTTTCAGCCCCAATGGATACGGTTACGGAAAGTAAGCTTGCCATAGCCTTAGCAAATAGGGGAGGTATAGGAATTATTCACAGAAACCTAACTATCAAAGATCAAGCAAAGGAAGTTAAAATTGTTAAAAGCACCCATTCGGCAAGCTCAGGGCAAGCACTTCTTGTAGGAGCTGCCATTGCAGGGAAAAATTTTGACGAAAGAGCAAAAGCTCTAGTTAATTCACAAGTAGACGTTATTGTTGTAGATTCCGCTCACGGCTTCACGAAGACAATTATTGAAGCTGTAAAACTTCTCAAGAAAACTTATCCAAAACTTGAAGTTATTGCAGGAAACGTAGCAACTTACGATGGTGCAATGGGATTAATAAAGGCAGGGGTAGATGGATTAAGAGTTGGTATGGGACCCGGTGCAATCTGTACAACAAGAATAATTTCCGGCATGGGAGTGCCTCAAATAACAGCTATCTTGGAGACCGTAAGAGCAGCTAGGAAGGCTCATGTTCCTGTTATCGCAGATGGAGGAATTAAATATTCGGGTGATATCGTGAAGGCACTGGCTGCCGGCGCGTCAACGGTAATGATGGGAAGTTTTTTTGCATCTGCTCTTGAAGCTCCTGGGAAAATAGTTGAACTTAATGAAAAACAAGTCCCCCGCAGATTTAGAAGTGTTTTCAAAACTGCAAAAAACAAATATATGTTTAAAGAGTATCGAGGTATGGGATCGGTCGGCGCAATGGAAAAAGGAACCAAGATAAAATCAGAAGAAGAATTTCATGGGAAAGACTACGGTGACAGAGTTTTGGTTGCAGAAGGAGTTGAAGGATTAGTTCCCATAAAAGGAACTGTCAATGAAATAGTTGGTCAAATATTGGGAGGAATAAGATCAGGGATGTGTTATGTTGGAGCAATTAACGTCAAAGACCTTTGGAAAAAAGCCCGTTTTATTAGAGTAACACAAGCGTCTTTGATAGAGAGTCATCCTCATGACATTTTAATTACAAACCCCGGAAAAAACTACGCGTAAGTTTTATGATATTTGTTGTTGATTTTGGTTCCCAGACATCACATTTAATTGAGAGAAGAATTAGGGAATTGGGAGTTGATGTAAAAATTGTTCATCCCGAAGATTTAGACCTCGCAGGTCTGAAGGCTGTCGACCTACGAGGTCTTGTGCTTTCTGGGGGGCCGGCTTCGGTTTATGAAAAAAATGCGCCCACTGTTGATAAACAAATATTTTCTCTTAAAATTCCAATTCTCGGAATTTGCTATGGATTCCAATTAACAGCGCGCTTGCTTGGCGGCAAGGTTATCTCTGGCAAAAAAGAGTATGGTCCTTCACAATTGAAAATTGATCCTTCGGCAAACTCAGGATTAAAATTGAAAATTACAAATGGATTATCAAAGACATTTGTGGTTTGGATGTCACACGGTGATGAGGTGGTTAGATTGCCAAAAGGGTTTAAGGTAATTGGTTCATCCGATGGCGTTCCTTTTGCATTCGTCGGAAATGAAAAAAAGAAAATCTACGGACTTCAGTTTCATCCGGAAGTAGAACACACACAATTCGGTATTCAAATACTCAAAAACTTTGTTGAGATTTGTAACTTACGTCATTCTGGCTTGTCCAGAATCGATTCTGGAGTCACTTCGCTCCCCAGAATGACAGAGAAAAAAATAATAGATGAAATAAAAGAGAAGGTTGGAAAATCCTATGTTATTGGAGCGGTTTCAGGAGGAGTTGACTCAACTGTTGCTGCAGTTTTGGCCGCAAAAACTCTTGGAAAAAAATTTATTCCTATATATGTTGACAATGGTTTAATGAGACCAAAAACAGACTCCTATATTAAGAGAATTTTTAAAAGCTTAAATATTAGACCTATTATTGTAAACGTAAGAAAGGAAATGCTGAAACTCCTTTTAGGAGTTTCAGATTCGGAACAAAAACGTAAAATTATAGGAAATTTTTATATTAAAATTTTTGAAAAAGAAATGCGCAGACAAATAAAGAAGGGCAACGATGTGAGATTTTTGCTGCAAGGAACTATATATTCTGACGTTATAGAAAGTCAGGGAACTAAACATTCTGCGAAAATCAAAAGCCACCACAATGTAGGAGGACTTCCGAAGAATATGAAGTTAAAGCTTCTTGAACCAATGAGAAGTTTTTACAAAGACGAAGTTAGGGAAATAGGAAGAGGATTAGGTTTACCTAAAGAATTTATAGATAAACAACCTTTCCCAGGACCAGGGTATGCTGTTAGGATTAGAGGAGAAGTCACGAAAAAAAGATTAAGAATGGAGAAAAAAGCGGATAAGATAGTATTATCGGAGTTAGGGAAAGCGGGAATTTTGCCAAATGTTTTTTTATCTTTTCCTGTTTTAACAAACGCTTTTTCAACAGCAGTAAAAGGGGACGGAAGGCATTTTGGTGAAGTTGTTGCCGTAAGGATAGTAGAATCAAAAGATATAATGACATCAACCTGGAGTAGGATACCGTATCGTATCCTACAGAAAATTTCAAGTAGGATTGTGAATGAAGTCGAAGGAGTTTCCCGAGTCGTCTACGACATTACCACCAAACCCCCCGCAACAATGGAGTGGGAATAAATTATTTTTTCCGAGAAGATTTTATTTCCTCAATTGCCCTTTCCGTTAGCTCAACAGCATCACCTATATAATTTTGTGGAGTTAATTTTTTAAGCGTTGTTTTTTCTTTATCATTTATATCTAAACCATCAACTAATTTTCTCCATTCTTCTTGTCCATTGATATGTCCTCCTCTAGTTAAAGCTGCTATCAAAGAATAAGGATCTTTATATCCTTCTTTTCTTAAAATAGTTTGCGCTCCTTCTGCAAGTATTGACCAGTCTTGGTTTAAACGTTTCTCAATTTCTGGTAAATTTGGTCTCACTCTTGAAAGACCATTTAATGTGCTTTTATATCCAACTAATCCATAAGCAAGAATTATCCCTAAGTTTCTGATAGTTGTACTGTCTGATAGGTCTCTTTGAAGTCTTGAGCTATGAAGTTTGAGAGAGAGTCCCTGGATTAAAGAGTTTGCTATTTGCAGATTTCCTTCGCTGTTTTCAAAATCAATTGGGTTAACTTTTTGAGGCATTGTTGAGGATCCAACTTCTCCTTTTTTAACATCTTGCACGAACCAATCATCGCTTATGTAACGCCACATATCTTGATCAAAATCAACTAAAACTCCATTTATTCTTTGATAATTTTGCAGATATTCAATTATATCTTCGTAAGGATTTATTTGAGTAGTAGTAAGATTTGGTTTAAGATCTAGCGACTCGATAAAATCTTCCGAAAACGTTATCCAGTCAATTTCAGGACATGCAGCTTTTAATGCATTAAAGTTTCCAACTGCGCCATTTAATTTGCCTTTTAATTTCCTTTGTTTTAAAGCTTGTGTTTGTTCATTAATTCTTGCGGCAAAATTTACGATCTCTTTTCCTAAAGTTGTTGGAACTGCTGCTTGGCCATGTGTTCTTGCAAGCATTGGAGTTGCTTTATGCTGTTTAGCGCGAATTACAAGTTCATCGGATAATTTGTCAAGAATCGGGATAGAAATATTTTCTGTTGCTCTTTTTAACATTAGTCTATAAGAAATATTATTTATATCTTCAGATGTTAAGCCAAAATGAACCATTTCAGTAACATCTTCCAATGAAGTGCCGAAAAGCATTATACGGAAAGCTCTTTCCATTGCTTTTACATCATGTCTTGTTTCTTCTTCAATTTTTTTTACTTTTTCTGCATCTTCCAAACTTAAACTTTGGCCAAATGAATTTAGTCTTTGCTTTTCTTCTTGAGAAAGCGATCTTAAGCTTTTTGCTTCGGACAAAGCAACAAGATATTTTGCTTCAACTTCCATTCTTGTTTTTATTAACGCGAATTCAGAGGCATGTGGAGCAAGTTCTTCCGTGCGATTTCTATATCTTCCATCTATAGGTGAAATTGCAGTCAGTTCGTTAAGGGGCAATGGTTTTGGTTTTAGCATTTCAGTCATATTTTATTATATACTAAATTTTGATAATTTCTTCTCTTTTTGCGCCGGTTGAAATTAATTTTATTTTAACTCCTGTTAAACCTTCTATTGAATTTAAATAAGTCTGCGCTTCTTTGGGTAAATTCTTGTAGGCCGTAATTCCTTTTGTTGATTTCTCCCACCCCTTAAATGTTTTATAAATTGGTTTTACTTTTGACAAAAAATTTGCATCGCCGTCGAAATATCTAACTTTTTTT
>CAYPUE010000051.1:0-4569 GCA_964414015.1 uncultured Gammaproteobacteria bacterium | reverse complement strand
AGTTATGACGGAGCGAGTGTTAGCGAGTGAGTAATAATTAGACATAACGATGTTATACACTCCTGCCCTCGAACTGACCCCTCGAAAAACGAAAGTTTTTCAGAGTGGGGCAGTTCAGAGATGGCAGGACGAGCAATTTCGAAGAAATTGCGAAGAGTTGGTGTGGGTGAGCGTTTCGTTGTGGGCTGGGCATAGCTTTTTATATATATAAGTAATCTTCTCTGGGATGAAAATCACACAAGGAGAAAATTTAGATTTTTTAATAGGTGAATTAGGATTTCACGCTTGTCCATGGGATGTGACCTATTATAAATTTAAGGAAAGTGTACAAATAGAAAAAAAGGGTTCTCCGTTTAATTTCTATGCTGGACCTGATTGGGTTGTAGGACAATATTTCTTTTTTCAGAAATTAGAAGAATTAGGGTTGATTGAGGATGATATTCTGCTATTGATGATAAATAATGGTTTGCCCTTTCCAGATGTGTCTAGAGATACTAGACCCGAGGGAATTCTTTATGTTGTTGGTTTTAAAGAAAGAGATGCGAGAAATGTTTATGGACATTTAACTAGAGCGGAGAGAGCTATTCAATCCGAACTAAAAAGAATTCCAGTATCTGAAGAGCTTGCAGAAAGTCAATTTGAGGTTATATCTGAAAGATTTGCGAGAAGAATGGGAGAGGTTTTAACTCCTATGGGGGATATCGATACTTATTGTGAAAGATATGAACAAAAGAAAGCAAATCAGAAAATTCAATTAGTAGAGCAAATGACACATCTTATGCAAGCGGTCAGGGAAGGGGAAAAAGTAAAATATGGAACAATAGTGGAAAGGATTAAGGCATTAAGTCCTTTGGACTACGACCCAAATCCAGCGATTCAGAATATTTTGAGTGGAAAATATAATAATGCTCAGCCCAAATAATTCTTCAAAATCGTAAGATTTTGACTATCGTTTAGCGAGCCCACACCAATTGTGTATAACGTTGTTAGTTTCCTTTTTCCTCGAAAACTCCCTCCACGAGCGACAGCGAGTGAGAGCTGGAGTTTTCAGAGTGAAAAAGTTCGAAGAAAACGAAGTTTTCTGAGAAAGTATGACGGAGGGGGCAAAAGTAAAGTTAGTAGTTAAGGGGCAAAAGGTTTTTGACAAAATTCTCTCATTTGGTAGTTGCTGTTTCCTTCAGTCCAATCTCTTTGTCTATTAGATGCTTTAATGTTTGGATGGTATTCTTATCATCTGCTTTAATAGTTCCATCAGAACAACACACGATGACTTGAGCTCTTACTCCTTTATAGTCTCCTGAAAAAGTCCATGGTGCTCCACCAGGATGACGAGCAGGATTCTCCTGTTGAGAAGAGAGTATATTTTTTTGTTTCATTAGGTCTATAAGAGCTAGACCAGAGCCAAAGTTATATTTTATCTCTTTACTAAAATTATATATTCCCATTTTTCCTCCCCACTTCTTATTCAAGAAGAATGAAGCACTATTTTTAAACCTTTTGCCCCGTTTTTATAAATCGTTTTGCCCCCGAGTAATATTGAAACTAACGATGTTAGTTTCCCCCACCCGATTTTTCCCACCAAAACCGAGAGGTTTTGAGTGCTGGAAAAATCTGGCTGTGGGGTTCGACGAAGCCGAAGGCTGAGGAGAAAGTATGACGGAGCCGTGCCGAGCCGATAAGTTTTTAAAGTATGTTATATTCGTTTCAAAAAGAAAGGGGTGAATATAAATCACTCTAGAGAGTTCTAGAGAAGTTAAGGAGATAAAAATGAGTATATTAATGTTGGATGAAATAAGAAAAGGAAATTCTTGGGGAAATGTATTTAGAAGAGAGTTTGGATGTAGGGTTGATTTAAGTGAAACCATAAAATCTGCATTAGAAAATTTGGGTCAAAGAGATTACTCCTTATTGATTATTGAACCATTCATCTTTGGAGAAGTACACGAGGGGGAAGAAAGTCCATTATTGCCTGTTTTTAGAGAAGCAAGAAAAAAAGATGCACGCTTAATGGTTGTTTCTTCGTTAGCACAGAATGATATTAGAAGTGACTATGGTTTTACAGATTATGATTCTTATCATAGAAAACCATTATTAGCAGATGAATATGTTCCTGCTGTTAGGAAAGCGTTAAGAGGCGAATAAACCCCCTTTCTTTTTGACTACTTTTTAAAGGCTCGGCACGGCGAGTAATATTGAAACTAACGATGTTATGTGCCCTTGCCACCAATTTCGCCTCGAATTTTGTAAAAAATTCAGAGCGAGAAATTGAGTGCTGCAAGGTTGAGTACCGAGCCTTGTGTCTTTTAGGCGAAGGAACGGAAAAGTTTGATTTACTAAATATAATCTCCCCTGCAGGGGCTCTCCATCTTAAATCAAATTGCAAATAACGATGTTATACGCTCTCTCCCTCGTGAGGCTCGAGGAAATTTGGGACAAATTTCACTCCTGAGCCGAACAGAGATGGAGAGACGAGGAAAACCGCAGTTTTCCGAAGAGTTGATTTTTGGGTTTAGGAAAGCCCCGTTATATTCCGATAATTTTATAAACTTAGTAGTAATAACGAGGTTAATATGCAAGATTATCTACAATTGATGGCACAATTTGAAAAAGTAAAAGATTTAGATAGTATGGCATTTGTTGAAATTCCTCAAAAACAGATAGTTGAACCTTTTGAATATCAAAGATGGTTGATTGAAGAAGTTGAAATGAAGTGGATGAAAGAATTCAACCAAGGAAATGAATGGTATTATCCTCGCTTTGATTTTAATCGAGAAAGTGGGATTAAAGGATATTTTGGAGGAGTTTATATTACTCATAGTAAACTATACCGCCATGATGGGACAGAGCCTGCATTTTCAGAAGATGATTATAGGGCAAAAAGAGGGTTTTTAATAAGAGACCATTATAGCGAAAATGATGTGGTAAAGGTTCAACTAATTACAGATAATCTTACAGAATTTCTAAGACAAAAAGGAATAGAATATAGCAGAAGAAATTTCAAAAGAAGGGTATAGTTCTTAGGGGCTTTCCGTTGTTTCGTAACCCAAAAATCAATTGAGTATAACGATGTTATATCCGTTTTTATGAACAAGCGAAACGAAGTGTAGCATTGTGAATAAAAACCAAAACAATTTAAGTTCCGCCATTATGGAGCGAAGCGGAATAAAAAGGAACATTAAATTTTTTGAGTATGACGGAAGAATTTTTTCCATAAAGTGCATGAAAGCGGGGTATTTTTTCTTTGAAAAAATAATGCACATTTAAGAAAAAATTCTGAGTAATATTGTATATAACGATGTTATGCACCCTGACCCGAATTTATCCTCGAATTTTGGGACAAAATTCAGAGATGAGAAATTCTGGATGGAAGGTTGAGCATTTTTCATCAGAAAAAGCGGAAAAGTACTGAGAATTTCTGTTAAAGCCTTTGATTAAATCTGTCTTATATAAATTATTTCCCCCCTTCGGTCTCCCCTATCTTATTCTCAGTATTGTGCATAACACTGTTATGTGCCCTTGCCACCAATTTAACCTCGAATTTTGGAAAAAATTCAGAGCGAGAAATTGAGTGCTGCAAGGTTGAGTACCGAGCCTTGTGTCTTTTAGGCGAAGGAACGGAAAAGTTTGATTTACTAAATATAATCTCCCCCGCAGGGGCTCTCCATCTTAAATCAAATTGCAAATAACGATGTTATATACCCCTACCCGACTGAGCCCTCGAAAACCGATAGGTTTTCAGAGATGGCAAGGTCTGGCTGTAGGGTCGAGCACCGCAGAACCGCAGGTCGAGGAGCGGAGAAGTAAATTTGGCACGGAGAAAGACTAAATTACTTTTTAGATTTTATTTTTCCGTATACTAAACCTATTAAAGATCCAACTACTGCAGCTGTAAATATTGGGCAGAAAGATAGAAGAAAATCTTCAAATATCACTAACATGGGGAAAATTTTAGTCAATGTAAACAAAAGGGGAAAACCAGGTCCATAGATAAAAAAGCCTACCCAACCAATTTCTGGTTCTGAAGAAGTTATTATAACTATCCACCAAAAAATAGCCCATATAAGATATATGGTGATTCCGATAATCCCGCCTTTCAACCATGTTGGTAAATTTTTCCATCTCATAAAGAAAAATAAAATCTGCTATTATATATATCTTTCGGAGTGCCAAATTTATTGTATATAACTGTGTTATGCACCCTGACCCGAATTTATCCTCGAATTTTGGGACAAAATTCAGAGATGAGAAATTCTGGATGGAAGGTTGAGCATTTTTCATCAGAAAAAGCGGAAAAGTACTGAGAATTTCTGTTAAAGCCTTTGATTAAATCTGTCTTATATAAATTATTTCCCCCCTTCGGTCTCCCCTATCTTATTCTCAGTATTGTGCATAACGATGTTATGTATCCTGACTTCGAAATAGCCCTCCATTAACGAAGTTAATGAGAGTGGAGATTTCAGAATGGAAGGCACGAGTGAAAATTATATGAAATGTGATAATTGAATATAATTTTCCTCCTGTGAGTTATGACGGAGCGAGTGTTAGCGAGTGAGTAATAATTAGACATAA
>CAYPUE010000050.1:0-4601 GCA_964414015.1 uncultured Gammaproteobacteria bacterium | reverse complement strand
GTTTTCTTTTCAGCATTCTGACGCATTTCGTGCAAAGGCGCATTTTTTTCTTAATTCCATTAATCACAATTCTTGCCACATGCAAATTCGGAGCAAAAATCCTTTTTGTCCTGTTTTTCGCATGGGAAACGTTATTCCCGTACATTATCCCTTTTTTGCAATTATCACAAACTCGCGCCATAGACAAATTTCCTTTTTTAAATTATACTTGAAAAGCGTAATAATTACAATATGTCTTTACTTTTGGGCATTATCACTCTTGCGATTTTAATTTTCTCCGCAATTTTCCATGAGATTGCTCACGGATTCGTAGCGGATCGTTTTGGCGACCCAACCGCAAGGCTTGCAGGAAGGCTTACGTTAAATCCAAGAAAGCATATCGATCCGATTATGAGTATCCTTTTGCCGCTTCTGCTTATTCTCTCCGGTTCGCCTGTTATTTTTGGCGCAGCCAAACCTGTTCCCATTGATCCCTTCAACCTTAAAGAAGGGCAAAAAGATATTGCTCTGGTTTCTCTTGCCGGACCCCTAACCAATGTCGGCCTTGCTGTCGCAGGCGCTCTCGTTTTTAGGATATTTTTCCCGGAATTTTCTCTTTTTCAAATCGTTTATTCTTATCCCTCAATCGGAACTCTGTCTGATTTTCTGGCATATTTTACCGCCTTTGTCGTACATTTAAATTTATTGCTGGCGATATTTAATCTTATTCCCATCCCGCCTCTTGACGGATCAAAAGTTTTCGCCCTTCTTCTTCCGAAAGAACTCGCTTTCTTATATCTCTCGCTGTCTTCAGTCGGCATGTTTATTATTTTCTTTCTCCTTTTATTCCCCATCGGCGGTTTGTCTCTGGGGTCTTTGGTATTTAATCTGGTAACGTTCGCCGAACACCTGCTTGGCTTCTAAATATGGAAGACGCAAAAACAATCATTATCCTGCACGGATGGGGTTTAAACGCAGATAAATATAGTACGCTTATAAAAATTCTAGCCCTAAAATATAAAGTTTTGGCTCCGGATCTTCCGGGATTTGGCAAAAATCTTACAGATAAAGAATTGTATCTTATGGATTATACAACTTTCCTCAAAGATTTTATTCAAGAAAAAAAGCTGAAAAATATTATTCTTCTTGGGCATTCTTTCGGCGGGCGGGTAATTGCTAAATTTTTATCTATCTATAATGCGGAAGAATACGGAATAAAAGCTGTAATCTTCACCGGAACTCCGCTTACGAAACGGAAAATGTCTCTAAGAAAAATCATGGGAGCGTTAATGGCGAAGATGGGCAAAAACGTACTTAGTATTCTTCCAAAGTCGATCTCCACAGGTTCCCAAGATTTTTTCAGGAAAATTGTGTATACTGTTATAGGAGAGTGGGATTATTATAAAGCTGATAAAATGAGCAAAACTTTTACTCATATTATTTCTGAAGATTTACAGATCTATTTAGATAAAATCAATGTCCCGACACTTATCGTTTGGGGAGAAAACGACACAATTACCCCGAAAGATATCGGCGTAAAAATACAAAAGCTAATTGCAAATTCCAAACTGATTATTGTCCTAAATCAAACTCATAAATTGCCTTATGCTAATCCGGAAATTTTTTCCCAAAAAATAATACCCTTTATTGACAAATTAAATTAATCTTTATGCAAATACTTTTTATCGCATCCGAATTTTTTCTAGCTGTTTGGGTTTTGAGAAACACCCTTTTTTGGCTTAATCTTTGGCAAATAAAAGAATATCGCCTTGACAGGCTTTGGGTTCATCTTCAGGAAACTGTTGCCGGAAGAAAAATATTATTTTCTTCGGTTGTAAATCTTTTAAAGAATTTCGCTTTTCTTTTTTACGTTGTTTTAATTGTTAAGCCAACGTTTCTTAATATCGAATCCTCCATCATTGCACGTTACAACATTTTTGTCGGCATACTTCTTCTCTATTCTTTTTCAGAAGTTTTAGTTGAAATTTCAACCAGAGCTATCAAACGTCCTATCTTGACTTTAAAAATAATTCTTATTTTCCTTTTAACAATCGTCGCTTCCTTTTTCCTTTTCTCTTTTCTTTCCAGTTCTACGAATAAGTTTTTTTCTTTGCTTTTTGTAGATAAATTCTTGCCATTCATCGTGGCTTTATTCATAGGACTATTCGCTTTCCCCTCTTGGATTGTCAAAAAACAAGCTATCAGCAAAGCAACGCAAAAAATCCAAAACGCAAAGCAATTAATCCGTATCGGCATCACCGGAAGCTACGGAAAAGGCTCAACGAAAGAATATTTAGCAGCTATCTTATCCCAAAAATTTCAAGTTTTAAAAACTTTTGAAACTATCAATACTGCAATTGGAATCGCCAAAACTATAAATTCAAGATTAACGCCCAATACGCAAGTTTTTGCCGCGGAAATGGGAGCATATAAAAAGGGGGAAATTAAAGAACTTTGCGAAATTGTGAAGCCCAGAATCGGAATTCTGACTTCCGTCATTGAACAACACGCTTCTCTTTTCGGAGGCCTTGCAAAAACAAAATCTGCTAAATATGAACTCATCGAATCTTTGCCGCAAGACGGGCTTGCGCTTTTCAACGGGAATAATGCGAATACGCTTGAGCTTTATAAGAAGGCGAAAGTTAGAAAAATTTTATATTTCGCAGACTATGGCAGTAAAGAAAAAATTGACGCCGATATAATTGCAGAAAATATAAAAATGGGAAAATTCGATATCAATTTTGATGTCAGAACAACCGGAAAAAGAAAAATCAATTTACCGGTAAAAGTAAACCTCTTAGGTGGATATAACGCGGAAAATATTTTGCCTGCGATCTTCTTGGGACTGGAACTGGGAATGGATAAAAACGAAATTCAAAAAGGACTTTCTGAAATTAGCCCCATCAAAAAAACCATGCAGCCATTTCTAAGCACTGACCAAACTGTCATTGTAGATGATACGTTTAACTCCAATCCTCAAGCTGTTCTTGCGGCTTTATCTTATCTGAAAATTTACAAGGGAAAAAAAGTCTTGGTTTTGTCTCCGATCATTGAGCTGGGAAAAAATGCCCGCCAAATACATTACGACTTGGCCAAAGAAATAGGCAAAGCCTGTGACGTGTTGTTTCTAACCAATATGAATTTTTATGAGGAAATAAAAAAGGGAATTGGCGAAAATTGTAGAGTACTTATCCAAACTCCGCAGGAAATATCCGCATATATAGCCAGACTTGGAGAAAACGATATTGTGATTTTGGAGGGAAAAGAAGCAGGTAAAATTTTAAACTTTATTGCTTATGAAAAGGCCAATTAATCCTAATATTTCTCCAAATCTGGAAAACGTTGATCTTGCAAACGCTTTCAAGATGATCTTTTCTCCCTCCTCTATTTTGCAAGGGGCTTATGCTAAAAAAGTGGAGAATTGGTTTGCCAAAAATTTCAATGCTCAATATGCTTTTACATTTGCCGCGGCACGGCAAGCCGAATATGCAGTTCTTAAAGCAAGCGGCATTTCGAAAAACGATGAAGTTCTGGTGCAGGCATTTACCTGTTCTGCCGTAGTTGAACCGATAATTTCTCTTGGCGCAAAACCTATTTATGTAGATATCGACCAACAAACTCTTTCAATGAATGCAATCGATGCGGCAAAAAAAATAAGTAAAAAAACAAAAGCTGTGATTCTGCAGCACACCTTTGGTGTTCCGGGAGATATTGAAGGACTAGAGAAACTTGCGAAAGACCATAATCTTCTGTTAATTGAGGATTGCGCTCATATTATCAAAGGCGAATATAAAAATAAAAAACTGGGGACTTTTTCCGATGCGGCAATTTTTAGTTTTGGCAGGGACAAAGCGATATCCTCTGTTTTTGGCGGCGCGGTTATAGCCAATAACAAAAATCTTGGGGAGAAAATTAAAAAAATCCAAAATCTTGCGCCCTATCCATCTGTCAGTTGGGTTTACCAACAGTTATTCCATCCTATTCTGACCTCTATTGTTCTTTATCTTTTTTCTATTAATGGGATTTTGGGCAAATTATCTATTTTTATTTTTAGAAGAATTGGATTAATTATAAAACCCGACATAGCCGCTTTACCGCAAAAATATCCAAATTCTCTGGCTTTTTTGGCTTTTTCCCAACTTGCCCGTATTGACGAATTTAACAAAAATCGTCTTGCTGCTTTCAAAATTTATAAAAAAGAGCTTACCAATCTTAATCTTAACCTTCCAACCGAAGAACATTTTTATTTAAGAGTCCCTATTCTTGTTGACAATAAAGAAAAGCTTTTTCCATATTTCAAAAACCACAATGTATATTTAGGAGACTGGTATAGTAATATAATCGATCTCAAAAGTATGGGTTCCTGTCCGAATGCGGAAGATATCGCCAAAAAAATAGTTAATCTCCCCTCCTATCCAACTCTCTCCCAAAAGGATGTACAAAAAGTAGTAACATTATTAAAAGATTATTATGGAAACTCAAAATATAACTAATAAAAATGTTTGGGAGGAGTTTAATTTATCTTTTCCCAATCCCTCCTATTTCCAGTCTTGGCATTGGGGAGAAGTACAAAAAGCAAGTAGAGTTGAAGCCCAAAGATTAGGATTTTTTGCTGGGAAAAA
>CAYPUE010000049.1:0-4707 GCA_964414015.1 uncultured Gammaproteobacteria bacterium | reverse complement strand
GGATAGAAATTAAACTAATTTAGTTAAACAAAAAGAATTATTTGGAGAATTTTTGAAGGGCGGAGATTTTGTCGGTTTTTTCCCATGGGAATTCCGATCGGCCGAAATGTCCATAACAAGCAGTCTGGCGGTAGATAGGACGTTTGAGATTTAAAGTTTTAATAATGCCCGCAGGACTCATATCGAATACTGATCGAATTGCCTGTTCAATACTTTGGTCGTCAACTTTTCCTGTTCCAAAAGTGGTAACGTGTACAGATACAGGCTCCGGATAGCCAATAGCGTAAGCAAGTTGTATTTCGCATTTATCCGCCAATTTTGCGGCGACTACATTTTTGGCTATATAGCGTGCCATATAAGCACCGCTTCTGTCTTGCTTATTGGGAACTTTACCGCTGAATGCGCCTCCGCCGTGCCGAGCCATTCCGCCATAGGTATCAACAATTATTTTTCTTCCGGTTACGCCGGTATCGCCTTGAGGCCCGCCGGTAACAAATTTTCCAGTCTCATTAATGTAAATTTTGGCATGACTATTTAATAAACGACCGCAAATTGGCTTGATAACATGTTTGATAATGTCGGCGCGGATTTTTTTGTAAGGAATTCCGTCATCGTGTTGAGCGGCAACTACCACTGTTTCAATACCTACGGGTTTGTCGTCTTCATACTCAACTGTAACTTGAGTTTTTCCATCGGGACGAAGATAGGGAATTATTGCCTTTTTCCGCACTTCTGCCAGGCGTTTGGCCATTTTGTGAGCAAGCATAATGGGAAGAGGCATAAGCTCCGGGGTCTCACGACAGGCAAATCCTACCATCATGCCCTGATCTCCAGCGCCCTGGGCTTTGTGCAAAGCTTTTTTAGGGTTTTCTCCTTGAGCGATATCTTTGCTTTGCTCGTGGATAAGATTCACAACAGCGCAGCTTTTATAATCAATTCCGTAATCGGCATTGGTATAGCCAATATCCTTAAGAACATTGCGAACGACCGATTGGACATCAACGTAGGTTTTGGTAGTAATCTCTCCTCCTACTAGAACAAGACCTGTTGTTGTAAATACTTCACAGCAGCAAGCGCTATCCGGATCATCCTTTAAAACTGCATCAAGAACAGCATCGGCGATTTGATCGCAGATTTTATCGGGATGGCCTTCGGTTACGGATTCGGAAGTAAAGAATTTTTTCATCATTAATTAGCTTAGCGTTATTATAGAATAATTCATATATTATTTTCAATAAGTGTCGTAGAGATAAATTATGGCATCAAAAAACAAAATTCCTAACATGTCTAATTATTGTGGACTAGTCTACGGATATTAGCTGAAGTTTACCTCCCTACGTCTTTTCTTCTAAATCCAGTATACGATTTCTTCTTAAATATCAACTTAGATCCTCCTAACGACCGATATTTTTTATTATTAAATTCTTTTTTAACTTTTTCTCCACGTTTTTCAATTAGCATAAAGCACTCTTTGTATTTCTCAAGTCTTCTTGAGATATGCATAACGGTATTTTTGCCTACCCTTAAAAGTTTGCTTATGTCTTCGATTGTAAGTCCTGCAAGAAGATATTTAGCTGTAAGTATTCTTCTGCCTATTTTTAATTTTTCGTCATGGGTTAATAAACCATCAATTATTTGATTTACTTCGTTACCGTCTTTTGCCGCAAGAAAGGCATCTCTTAATCTATCTAATGCTTCATAGGTTTCTTGTTGATTGAGAAATTTATACCTTCTCATATCCATCGTCTAGTCGACGATACTATTTAATTATGACTGGGGTTTAATAAAAATGCAAATATTTAAAATGCAGCTGTAGGAAATATTTAAGAATTACATTTTTTATTTTGCTAGCTCGAGGACACGTTGCAGTAAATACTCTTTATTGTTTTTTGATAAATCTTCGTCTGCCTCTTCAAAAAGTTTTTGCAAAATTTCTCCAATTTTTGGTCCGGGTTTAATGTTTAATTCTTTCATTATATCATTGCCGTCAATTGCAAGGTCATTAATAGAGAAAGGCTTTGGTTTCAGCTGTTCTTCTACTCTTTTTTTAAAAAGTTTTAAACGCCAACTTTCTGCGGTTTGAGTTCCGCCTCCGAGCCTGTCCCCAATTCTTAAATCCATCATGTCTTTTACATTCTCAACCCCGATTCTTCGTATAAATCTTCTAACCGCAGCGTCGGTTATCTTTTCATCTACCGTGAACATATGCCAGCGGATAAGCGTATATACTTTTTCTCTTTCTTTTTTGGAAAATTTAAGCCTGTCACAAATATCTTTAGCCAGTCTTGCTCCGGCAATTTCGTGATTATGGAAGATTATTAATCCTTCCTCATCGTTTTTTGCGACTTTTGGTTTGCCAGCATCATGCAGTAGTGCGGAAAATCTCACAATGGGATCTTTGGACGGACAATATTTCAAAGAAAGCAAATTATGAGTAAATACATCGCTCGTATGATGTCTGCCCGGTCTTACTTGAGAAACACCGATTCCCTCAATAAGCTCAGGAATAATGTTTTCCAATAGATTAGCATTCCTAAGGAGTATAATCCCGTCATACGGATATTCGGTTCCAAGAATTCGTAACAATTCCACGCGTACTCTTTCTCCGGAAACATGTTCTATCAAAGGAGCGTCTTTTTGTATTTCTTCCCAAGTATTTTTCTCAATTGTAAATCCGTATTCCGAAGCTATACGGATAGCACGAAGCAGTCTTAATGCATCTTCTTTAAAACGTTTCTTCGGATCGCCAACTGCACGGATTATTTTCGCTTGAATATCTTTTTGTCCCCCATAGGGATCAATTAAGTTAGTAGTTAAGCTTAGAGCGATTGCATTGACAGTGAAGTCGCGGCGGGCTAAATCCTCTTCTATTGATTTTCCCCACGATACTTTATCCGGACGGCGTTTGTCGGAAAAGCCGTGCTCTGTTCTAAAAGTAGTTATCTCAACCACCCCTTTTGTATCTTTTATAGGTATTCCGACGGTTCCGAATTTATTATCATAAAAACCATTTTCAAAAAGTTTAAGAATCTGTTCCGGTGTGGCATTTGTCGTCAGATCCCAATCTTTTACTTTTTTCCCAAGCAGTAAATTTCTAACACATCCTCCAACAAAATAAACCTCAAAACCGCTGTCTTGGACATTTTTATAAATAGCCAAAATTTCCTGTGGAATATGCTCAATCATCCTGATATAGTATAACAGATTATGAAGAGGTGGAAAATTCTAAGTAAATCGAGAATAGGGGATATTACGAAAGTTTTGTTGGAGAATCGCGGAATAAAGACGAAAAAAGAAATTGAAGATTTCCTAAATCCAAAACTGAATGAAGTAACAGCTGAAAACGTTGGTATTAACAAGCTAGAACTCAAAAAAGCAATTAATAAAATTAAAGCAGCGATAAAAAACAAGGAACAAATTGTAGTTTTTGGAGATTATGATGTTGACGGAATTTGCGGGACTGCGATTCTATGGGAAACTCTCAACAGCTTGGGCGCAAAAGTTATGCCGTATATTCCGCATAGAATTGATGAGGGATACGGCATATCGCTTCGCTCAATCTCAAATCTCAAATTTCAAATCTCAAATATAAAATTGATAATTACCGTAGACAACGGTATTGTTGCCAATGAAGCAGTAAAGTTTGCGAACGAACAAGACATAGATGTTATTATTACCGATCATCATGTTCCATCAAGGGTTTTGCCGAAAGCTTATGCTATCGTCCATACAACTAAGCTTTGCGGAACAGGAGTTGCATACTTGCTAGCGCAAGAATTGAAAATGGAAAATAGAAAATTGAAAATGGAAAATTTTGAACATTTAGAACTTGTGGCGCTGGCAACAGTTGCGGATTTGGTTCCTTTAGTTGGAGCAAATAGAACGCTTTTGAAATTCGGACTAGAAGAGCTTAAGGAAACAAAAAGAATCGGACTTCTGGAGCTATTTAAGGAAGCAGCATTGGACCCTTTGAAAATTGACGTTTATGCAATAGGCCATATTATAGCTCCCCGTCTTAATGCGATGGGTCGTTTGGAATACGCAATGGACAGTCTAAGACTTATCTGCGCCAAAAATAAAGATAAGGCGAAAGCTCTTGCTCTAAAATTAGGCAGTACCAACAGGGAACGCCAGCAGGTAACAATTGAAACATCAGAACATGCAATATTAAGTGTAGGAAAAGGAGAAAAAGGGAAATTGTTATTTGTTGTAAGTGAGGAATATCAGCAGGGGGTAATTGGTTTGGTCGCAGGAAAATTGGTGGAAGAATTCTATAAGCCGGCAATTGTTATTTCAAAAGGAGAAAAATTCAGCAAAGCTTCTGCAAGATCCATTTCCGGATTTAATATCATAGAATTTATCAGGAAATCTTCGGATCTTTTGGTTGATGCGGGAGGACACCCAATGGCAGCAGGTTTTACGGTTGAAACATCCAAATTATTAACTTTAGAAAAGAGATTAAGAGAATTAGGGGAAAAAGATATAGATATTAACAGTTTAACCAGAACGCTTAAAATAGACTGCGAATTACCATTATCATTGGTTACGGGTGAATTATATAATTCAATTCAAAAACTTTCTCCATTTGGAATGGGCAATCCTGAACCTACTTTTATGTCAAAAAATCTGATTATTGAAGATATGAGATTGGTTGGTATGGATGGGAAACATATGAAATTAAAAATCAAAGATCAAAAATCAAAAACA
>CAYPUE010000048.1:0-5007 GCA_964414015.1 uncultured Gammaproteobacteria bacterium | reverse complement strand
AAGTTTGATCTTTTAGGAGTTGAAGGAAGAAAAACATCCAGAAGCAAATACGGAGCTAAAAAAGGAGGAATGGTAGGAGTACCGGCAGCTTCGGCACCAAAAGCCGCACCGGCACCGGTAGCTACGCCAACAACAGTATAATTTTCAATTTAAAATTCGAAATTTGAAATGAAATCTTAAATTTTAAACATTCAAAATTCAATTAAAATTTAAAACTGAAAATTTAAAAATTAATAAAATATGAGACATAAAAAAGTAGCCAAAAGACAAATCGAAGGAGATAAAGTTTACGACAGCAAATTAATTGCTAAGTTTATCAATAAGATTATGATAAGCGGCAAAAAACAAGCCGCAGAGAAATGCATGTACGACGCATTAGAAATTATTAAAACTAAAGGCCAAGATCCTCTGCAGGTTTTTGAAAAAGCTTTGGATAATATCGGGCCAAAACAAGAAGTAAAACCAAGAAGAGTAGGAGGTGCGTCTTACCAAATCCCAATGGAAGTATCAGGAGACAGAAGAATGGCTTTGGCTATGCGTTGGATAATCCAAGCCGCAAGAGGAAGATCAAGTAAGGATTTCCACTTATTTTCAGAAAAATTAGCAGGAGAATTTATGGATGCGGCTCAAAACCTCGGAGAGGCAATTAAGAAAAGAGATGCAGTTGAAAGAATGGCCCAAGCAAATAAGGCCTTCGCCCACTTCAGATGGTAACCCTCACCTAATCCATTTATTATTTTTATCCTATAATATTTACTTTTAATCAAATTTAGGCTATAATACTCCTCTATGCTAGAGAAAGAAAAGATCATCGACGTTTCTAATCTTGTAGAAAAGGGCGATGGGGAACCAGTTATTCGTCTTCATGTAGCGTCTTATTTTAGGGTGAGGAAGAACAGAGAAGAACAAGAAAGAATTTTAATTTCTCATGGATTAGAACCTGTTTACGATCCAGTTAGAATTACACCGGAAATAGATGCAGAGCTTTGGGAAGATGGTTTTGCAGATAAGAATGGATTTTTTACATTTCCTCCCAAAAAACTTATTCTCGGCCATACATTAGAAAATATTATAGTGCCAGCCAATATTGGTTTAAGAATGAGAGAATTTTTCCGTTCTTCGGAAACAGGAGAAGCTCTTTCTTTAATGACTAATTGCGGTGCTCCCTTAATTCATCCCGGATCTACAGGTCCTCAAACTTATGAGATTTATAACACAGACAAACAGTCCTTAACTGTTTGTATCTCTAAACTTGTTTGCGATCTTGACGTTTATTTTTACGAAGAGCCCTCAATTACTGCACAGGAACAATTATCTAAAGGTCAATTTCGTAAGCAAGAGCCAGGTAAGATTGAATTGGGCAATCCAGGAAAAGACTGGGAAATGAGTGTAATAAGAAAAGCTTTAGGTTTACCGTAAAGTTTTATTCTATCGTTATTCCGAGGATTTTATCCTCAATTTTATTTAATAGTTTTATTTGGTGTTAGTTTAACCAAAGCAATTTAATTTTGCTTGAAGACTATAATGATACGTATCATTATAGTGATGATTAAAAGGCTTTTTTCTTTGCTCTTTTTTGCTTCTCATATTCTTGTTTTTGATATACCCAACTGCTTCCTTTAGACTTTGGAATCTTTACTAAAACGTCTTCAATTTTCTGCCAAAATTGATTTGCTTTTTCTTGGGATAAAATTTTTCCAACTGCCTTCTTGTAACCTTTTCCAGCATATTTGAGCCGTAAACTTACAGATGCGATTGTTGATGGCGTTACTCGTAAAATCTCTGCAATTACAGGATAATTATGTCCTTTCGCAAGAAGAACGGCTATCGCAAGCCTTTTGCTTAACATTATTTTTTCAACTGGAGATAGAAAATCTTCTAGAAAGTCTTCGATATCCTCGTTACTTTTTAAAGACGATATAGTAGATTTAAAAATCTCAAACATTCTTTCCTCGACTTTTTTATGAATAGGATATTTAGAAACTTGTGTCATTGTAACACTATAATAATACGTATTATTATAGTGGACGTCAAGGAGTTTAATTGATAATTAAAAGAATACAGATGTAAAGGTTAATTGCGTTTAGGGCATTAAGTTTATTCTATAATTATTCCGAGGATTTTGGAGCCGATTTGGAGTTTGTTTACGACGTCCATGCCTTTGGTTACGATTCCGAAATTGGTATATTGGCCATTTAAAAATTGAGAATCTTTTTTGGTGATGAAAAATTGAGCATCGTTTTGGACTTTTCCATCTCCTCTGCTGGCAACTCCTAAAGCTCCGACAACAAAAGGTTTGGAATTAAATTCAACCGGTATGTTGCCTCCGCCTGTTCCATTGCCAAGAGGATCGCCTCCTTGCGCTACCCAATCTTCCACCCGATGAAAAATAAGATTATTGTAAAATCCGCTTTTGGCTTTCTGCACAAAATTATTTACAGTATTTGGCGCATCTTTTGAAAAAAGCGTTAATTCAATATCTCCTTTGCTAGTTTTGATAATCGCAGTAGAAGTTGCGGTTGTATTTTCTGCCATAGGTGTTATTATAACAGCTGGCGAAGGAGTTGGTGTAGGATTTTTTGAAGGAATAATTAAGGTTTCTTTTTGCGCCGGAGAAGTTTGCTGGGAAGATTTCTTGTTTAAAACGAGGACTGCAAAAAATCCTAGAATAAGAATAAATATAACAAAAATAAATTTATTCATGTTGGCTATTATAGCATAAGAGTTTCTTATTTAATTTTGGTAAAAATTATGATATACTTTATTAACTCAAATCTTAGATCTCAAATCTCAAATCTATAGATGGTTTTGAGTTTTGATATTTGATTTTTGAGCTTTTTTATTATGGCAGAAGATAAGAGATACGTTGAATTAGACCACATCAGAAATATTGGCATTATTGCCCATATTGACGCGGGCAAAACCACGACCACCGAGCGCATTTTGTATTATACAGGGAAAACCTACAAAATTGGAGATATTGACGAAGGTACTACGGTCATGGATTGGATGGAAGAAGAAAGGAAAAGAGGAATCACAATTGTTTCCGCTGCAACTACTGCATACTGGGGGGGTTATAGAATTAATATTATTGATACTCCGGGACACGTTGATTTTACAGCCGAAGTAGAAAGGTCGCTTAGAGTTCTGGACGGCGGAATCACAGTTCTGGATGCGGAAGAAGGAGTTCAATCTCAATCTGAAACAGTCTGGAGACAAGCAGATAAATACAAAGTTCCAAGGCTTTGTTTTGTTAATAAGATGGATAAGCTTGGAGCTGATTTTTTGGCAACGGTCAAAAGCATTGAGGACAGGCTTGGAGCAAATCCCGCAATTATGGTTCTGCCTATTGGAGTAGAAGCAAGCTTTAAGGGAGTTTATGATTTATTGACCAGAAAATCCGTTATCTGGACAGGAGAAGAATTGGGCGCAAAGTTTGAAATTACTTCGGAAATTCCGGAAGGAATGGGACCGGAAATAGAGAAATACAGAGCAAAACTTGTTGAGAAAATTGCAGAAACAGACGATGCGCTTTTGGAAAAATATATCGGAAATCAGGAAATTTCAGTTGATGAATTAAAAAAAGCCTTGAGACGGGCAGTTATTGCTTATAAATTAGTGCCGATTTTCGCAGGGAGTTCTTTGAGAAATAAAGGAGTTCAGCTTCTTTTGGACGGAGTTGTTGACTATCTTCCGTCTCCGGTAGATCTAGGTCAGGTTAAAGGAATAAATCCAAAGACAGGCGAAGAAGAAATAAGAAAATTAGTTCCGGAAGAACCAATTGCAGGTTTGGCTTTCAAAATTCAGAATGATCCTCATGTCGGAAAACTTACCTATTTTAGGATTTATTCAGGCAGAGTTACAGCCGGAACTTATATTTACAACAGCACGAAAAATTCTCAAGAAAGGGTTGGTCGGCTGCTTCTGATGCACTCGAATGAAAGAACAGAAATAAAAGAAGCATTTGCCGGAGAAATTGTGGCAATTGTTGGACTTAAAGACACAACAACCGGGGATACTCTTTGCGATCCGGAAAAGCCAATTATTTTGGAAAAAATTACTTTCCCAGAGCCAGTTATTTCTTTGGCAATTGAACCAAAAACTAAATCAGATCAGGAAAAATTGGGTTATGCATTGAAGAGATTAATGGATGAAGATCCGACATTTCAAGTTAAAACCAATCATGAAACAGGACAGACAATTATTTCAGGAGTTGGAGAGCTGCAGCTTGAGGTTAAAGTCAATACCATGAAGGCTGATTTTGGAGTTGAAGCCAATGTCGGAGCACCGCAAGTGGCATACAAGGAAACTATTAGCAGGGAAGCGGAAGGTGAAGGAAAATATATCAAGCAATCCGGAGGAAAAGGACAATACGGACACTGTCTTTTGAGAGTTACGCCTAAACCTCGCGGAGAAGGTTTCGAATTTGTTAACGGTATCAAAGGAGGAGCAATTCCGGCAATATTTATATCCTCAATTGAAAAAGGAGTTAAAGAAACAATGGAAAATGGAATTTTGTTGGGTTACCCGATGGTAGATATGACAGTTACAGTTTATGATGGGTCATATCACGAAGTTGACTCTTCAGATATTGCCTTTAAAATCGCAGCTTCCCAGGCATTGCAGGCAGCAACCAAAAAAGCAGGCCTGACGCTTTTGGAGCCAATTATGAAAGTTGAAGTAACAACCCCAAATGAATTTATGGGAGATGTGATTGGAGATTTGTCTTCCAAAAGAGCGCAGATTTCAGGAACAGAGGAAAGGAGCCGGGCAACAATTATTTTGTCAATGGTTCCTTTGTCCGAATTGTCCGGATACGCAACAACCCTTCGCAGCATGTCTAAGGGCAGAGCGTCATATTATATGGAACCTTCACATTACGAGGAAGTTCCAAGAAATATTCAGGAGCAAATGCTTGCCAAATCCACATTTACCGGCAGAGTTTCCTAAAATGAGTCTGGTGCAATACTCCCATTAGCTTGTCTTAGCAATGTCAAAGAGCTTGAG
>CAYPUE010000047.1:0-5139 GCA_964414015.1 uncultured Gammaproteobacteria bacterium | reverse complement strand
GGGGTAAAGACCAAGCGGTCGCCAAACCTTTTTCGTGGTTTACGGCAGTGAAGGAGATTGCAGAAAACGATTACATCCTTTCAGCCAACACTTATAGCCCATACAACGGCGAGGAAGAAATAAACCACCGCGACCCGAAAGAGATTTTAAAGGAGACTGAGAGTAGCGAGAAGAAACTCGAATCAACCTTAGGCGAGGTTAAGAAATTGCTATGAGAAAAGTAAAAAAATACTTTGAGTTTTTTTGGCTTCCGCTTCTATTGTTAGCGGCGGGTATTTTTCTATGGTTCTATATTCCAGATGGTTTTTCAAATTTTAAGAGCACGCTAATAGGATCATTTTTTGGTATTTCTATTTCGCTAGCGGCGGCAGATGGTTTTAAACGCTTAACTGGACACAAAAGAATAAAGAAAACTTTTGGCATGTTGGAGTTGATAGCAATGCCATATCTCAAAAATCAATCACAAAACATTAGAGATACTGTTGGGCAATATCAGGATATTTGTTCTATCGAACAAGCGATATCATTTTTGGCAGTATGTGCTCATTTAGATAGAGTAGCATTGAATTTTGATAAGAGCTGGTTACAACTTACATATTCACAAGAGTTCCTTGATGCCATAAACAGTGACGAACACTTTAACAAAATATCACATGCGATCTTTGAGGTTCTGCTTTTTACAAAACAATTGTCGGCACAATCTATAAATGCGCAAAGCTTGCTTTTAAACGATGTCTCTCATCTGACAGACGCACAAAAAACAGATTTGATCAGTAGAACCAAAAACATAAGAAATGCTCTATTTGATTCTGCTGAAAAATTGCAAAAGTATACCGAGAGGTTAGAAGAAGAAATCAGAAACTTCCTTAATAAAACAGGGTCTTCATATTCAGAGTTTGAAAGGTAAACAAAAAAGACATGAGAAGAAAATTAGACAACCTAACATTTATTGTTGACGATGATTTTACCTCTTCTTTTTCTGTTGAAGATTACACCTTTCATCCACAAAGACGATTTACTCAAGGAAGTCGAGTAGTTGTAACCGGAAACAGAATATTGAACGAAAATAGACAGCATAAGCAAAATGCGTATGTGGAGTATGGGGGCGCACAGCAAGATTCAATTCTTTTTATGGGAGGATTGGAAGGCAATAGATATCGCCCCCGAAAGAGAAGGTTTCTTGACGATATTTTAGTACTCGGATCAATACTTACTGCGCGGAACTGGGGATTATATTCTCGTAGAAACAATACTCAGTATCCTGTTGTTTCCAGAAACCGGTTGGAATACATAAGCAAAAACGCTAGTGAATGTAAACAGCATCTTGATATTGCCATTAATAAAATAAAAGACTCCGCGTGGCAGAGGCAATTTGATAATGGTTTCCATCTTCGCGCGCTTCTTAATCATGCAAACATTATCAACGCTGAAAGCCGGTTTTTATCAATGGTTGTCGTTTGGGAATGGCTCTATCCTCATCTGAAAAACCCCAACGGTGCTACTTCGAGCGACGAGTCAAACAATTTACTTAATATTTTTGCTTATATCCTAAAGCAATACTGGCCTTCAAGGCTTAATGCCACGCTGGAAAATAACAACATATTTCATGTTTTGCGAAATCAGCTTGCGCATTCTGGAAAATTGCCGATAGACAGAAGCTATGCTGAGGATTGGATGACTCAGATACTATGGGATGGAAACGGAACCGCAGGGGGTATAAATGATTACCTAAGATTTTTTGATCGTCTGACGCAAATTGTTGTATTAAAAACGATTGGCATCGATGGAGAAGAGAACTTGCGAGTATTTAATTTTCCAGAACAACTGGATTCTTTTTTGAGCACAGGAAAAATATGAGTAAAGACATTTATAAAATCGAACATAAAATAACAACCCTGGCTCAAAATGCCGTTCCCGACAAAAGTAGAAATTTGTACCACACATTTTCTATCGGGAATATCACGTTTGAACATTGGGATTTCAATATCAGGGATGGTTGGCTTGAAAATGCTTGGTTGGCCAAGGGCGAAGTATTAAATAGCAGCTTTCTGAAAGCCATAAATTCATTTCGTAGAAAATTATGGAAGATAGTACCTCGCATCGCATTGATATCACAATCCTATATTGAATATCATTTCGAACCTTTTATTGTGCATAAAGAAGATAGCGATAAGGCCTTTTTTCATTGCACAAAAGACAGTGAATCTGGTGGCTTGATGTTTATGGAGAATGAGAAACAAGCACTTGATGAATTGCTCGCATCCACAAAGGTGCCTAATGAGTTTTACTATTATTGGAGCGACGCAGTAAACACTCTTGGATATTCTGCGAAATTGTTATTGATGTTTTCTGCGCTTGAGGCGCTTGCGAAGAAAAGAGATAAGGCAAAATTTAAAAAACCGATTGATTTATATTCGCATGTGCTTGGCAAAAGATTGGCTAATAAAATTTTTACTCAAACAATTGGTTTGCGCCATAGATTAGTGCATGGAGAATATCTTTCTCCTAAGCAAGATAGCAAGAAAAATTACCTTGATTTAATTCATAAAAAAGTAATCTCCTTTTTTAATAAAAAAGTCCTTTCAAAGCCGCTTCTTAGCGAAAATGTAGTAAATCCACAGAGACATTTTTATGGCAGTAAATCAGAATGGCACCGCTTCATTAAAAAGGTCGATAAGGGTGCGAGTTTTGGACTCAAAGATATCTTAAACGAAGTCAAGGATGATCATATGATTGTTGGATTTCGTGATAACAAGAAGTACGAGTTAGTTGATGTTAATACTCATAATAACTTGTTAAAGCTTTATTAATGACGAGTTTGACAACAAAAAAGTCAGTTGAGAAAGTAGAAGATAAATCAAAAGATTACCGAATCCTTTTTTCTATTTTAAGCGGACATAACCAGCATGTATTAGTAATCGTTATTATTGGGCATTTGTTGACAGAGCATCTCCTAGACAAAATTATCACTACTAAATACAGAAATACGAAAGCGGCTTTGCGGAAAAGTTTTTCGGAAAAATTAAAGCTTCTTTACCCGGATTGGTTACCTTTATTTATTTACGAAAACATAAAACTTTTGAATAAGGCTAGAAATGATATAGCGCATAACTTGGGCACCAATGACCACAAACCAATTATCTATATTCCAAAGGGCAAACAGGAAATTCTTAACATTCCCAGAAGAAAGAATAAAGAAAAGTTTTACTTTAAGCATTTAATAAACACGGTTTTATTTGATTTAGTAAACTATTCTTATCATTCCTTAAAGATTTCAGCGGATGCAGATTTAAATCATATCTTTCGTTTGAATAGAAAATAATATGTCCTACCCAACAAAAAAATTAGGAGAAATTTTTGAGCCGATTTTTGTCGGAGTAGAAAAAGATACATTGGATCGTATGAAGGATGGCGACAAAAGAGAAGAGGATCATATAACCGGAGATATCCTTACTCGCATTGAAGAAAGAGTTAATGGGCATGACTTTAACGGCTTGCGTGTTCGTGCGCGGCAGTTTTCTGGCCGAGGCCCTAATTCAGATGAATCTCTTACTGGTGCTGACGGCGCTTTGATAGTTGAGGCACCGGATTTGGAATTAAGAAAATTTTTCATCTTTCAAGCTAAAAAACAGACAAAATTTGATGAACGCGCCATTGAGCAGAAATGGCGAATGTTGGCGTGTACGCCGGATAGCTTTTTTCTCGTTTATGGCAAAAAGCAATTTCAATTTGTTTCTGCTTTCCTTGTTAGTGTGAACGACAAATTAGGCGATTTACCAACAAAGAGCTTTTCAGAACTACACAAGGATTTTTTCAATTGCTTTATTGGCGACCACTTTTTTGGATTCCCCCCACTACCATTTCATAGGCCGTGGCGTTTTTGGCCGTTCTGGGATGAGTTCAGAGATTTTGCCAAATTTCCAAAAGATTTGCCGCTTGCGAAAAAGAATCTGCTTATTCAAATTAATAAACATGAAAAATAGTTTTCCAACAAAAAAATTAGGAGATCTTGAGGACACCGATATTATTAAGCTCGGACGTGGAAATGTTATCTCGAAAAATGATATAGAAGAAACGCCCGGCGACTATCCCATCTATTCTTCCTCACAACAAAACGAGGGTGAATTCGGGCGCTATGGCAAGTTTATGTTCGATGAAGAATTGATTACTTGGTCCGTAGATGGCGGCGGTCAATTTTTTTATCGACCGGAGCACAAATATTCCGTTACAAATGTTTGTGGGTGGCTCCGAGTTCTTAAATCCGAAATTTTAAACTGTAAGTTTTTATATTACACGCTATATTTCGCACACAAAAAGCTGAACTTCGACTATACATTCAAAGCGCACCCAAGCGTTATTCGTAAAATGTACAAAATCCCTCTCCCGCCTCTCCAAATTCAAAAACAAATCGTTGAGCGGTTGGATAAGATTGTTGAGGCGCAGAAATTGAATGACAATCTCATCCAAAAATCTGACGAGCTTTTCCAGTCGCTTTTACATAAAGAACTCAATCCCGCTGGCAAGGATTGGGAGGTTAAAAAGTTGAGCGAGGTTGGAGATATTATTACAGGAACAACACCATCTACAAAGAATAGCGAATACTGGAATGGAGAATTTTTGTGGGCAACGCCAACGGATATTAAAGAGAATACTTTTATACTTACTGACACGCCAAAGAAATTAAGCCGTGCGGGATACGAGAAAACTCGCCCTGTACCGCAAAATTCTATTTTAGTAACCTGCATCGCTTCCATCGGTAAAATGGTGCTCGCAGGCAAAGAAATGGCGACCAACCAACAGATCAACTCAATCGTATGTAATAAAGAAAACGATCCGCTTTTTGTATTTTTCTCACTTCAAAAAGATAAAAAGAAACTGATCAATCTTGGTAAAACTACAGCTGTGCCGATTATCAACAAAAGTGAATTCGGGCGTATAAAAATTTTCCTCCCGCCTCTCCAGACCCAAAAACAAATCGTTGCCAAACTTTCCGCAGTTCAGGATTACAAAACTCAACTCCTTGCCCAAAAATCAAAACTCAAAGAACTCTTTGATTCGGTTTTATCAAAATCGTTTAAATAAAACATGGTCAAGGTAATTGAAAAAGATAATAAGGAGTTATATCAGTGCGAGGAATGC
>CAYPUE010000046.1:0-5323 GCA_964414015.1 uncultured Gammaproteobacteria bacterium | reverse complement strand
GCCCGCCTGCTTGGGCTTTGCCCCCAAAACTTTTCGGCGGACGGACGGCGGGATCGAAAAGAATGATAATATAGCAGTAAAAGCACTTGCCCCACCCTCCCATGCGCGTGCTTTTGATTCTTTACTCCCTTTTTGCTTTACCATTAACAAATATTTTGGTAATATTAGATTGTGGGAAGTGATGAGGTTCATATAATAAGTATACCACAATTTAATATTACTAATAAATTATGGCAGAGTCAAGTAAAAACAACATAGCGAAAACCGTAAAGAAATTGCGAGAAAAAGCGGGCTTATCGCAAGAAAAACTGGCTCGTCTTGCTGATGTTTCTAATAATACGCTTATTAACATTGAAGCGGGAAAACAGGGCAACCCAACCATTGAAACCCTGAAGAAGATCGCTAGGGCATTAAACACGCCTATTGAGGATTTAATAAAATAAAAATATGCGTTATTACGGCGGAAAAGAAAAATTATTAGACCTTATTGAAATCGGAGTTAAAAAAACCGAATTAAACCACGGTGCTAAGTTTGTTGATCTCTTTGCAGGAACAACTATTGTAGCTCAACATTTCAAAAAAAAGGGATATACGGTTATCGCAAATGATTTTTTAGAATTTTCTTATGCGTTGGCGAAAACCTATATTGAACTCAACGAAGAACCGAAGTTTCTGAAATTAAAAAAACATCTTGAAGTCGGACAGATAGACAAAAACTATGTGATTGGCTATCTAAATAATCTTTCACCAAAGAAAGGTTTCATTTTTGAAAATTATTGCCCAAATGGAAAAGGACAAAGGAAGTATTTTTCAAATGAGAATGGACAGAAGATTGACGCAATAAGAGAAAAGATTGAGGAATGGAAAAATTTATCTGTTATAAGCGAACTTGAATATTATTATTTGATTACTGCGGTGCTTGAAGCGGTCAATCTTGTTTCTAATGTTGCGGGGACTTATAGCGCATACCTAAAAATTTGGGATCAAAGAGCAGTTAAGCCCCTAATCTTAACTTCGCCAGAAATCATACCAAGTAAGAGAAAAAATAAAGCATTTAAGAAAGACGCAAATCAATTAATACGAGAAATTAAAAATATTGATATTTTATATTTAGACCCGCCTTATAATAGCCGGCAATATGCGGCGAATTATTTTATTTTAGAATTGATCGCCGAAGGCTGGTTTGGGACAAAAAAACCGATAGCAAGTGGAAAAACTGGAATGATAAATTATGACCACCAACTTTCAGAATACTGCTACAAGGGACGAGCCGACAAAGCTCTCGATGACTTGATTACTAATGTAAATGCAAAATATATTTTGCTTAGCTATAACAACGAGGGAGTTATAGCAGATAGTGAGATAAAGAAGATATTTAGCAAAAAAGGCAAAGTTCAATTATTCAAAAAAACCCATAAGAGATATAAAAGCATAAACCAAAAGGAAGATGACCCTCAAAACACAGAGGAACGGCTTTATTTTGTAGAAACAAATCTTGCCACTAAACGAGCTAATAAACTTGACGGCGGGACTTGGCTTCAGAACTCTTTTAGTATTTGGCGAGACATCACCAAAAATCAAGAAGAAATAAAGCTAAAACACCCTGCTATTTTTCCACTTCAGCTTTCTGAAAGAATAATTGATGTATTAACAAACGGATCAGGGAAAAATATTTTGGATTGTTTTGCAGGAAGCGGTAGCACTTTGATTGCTGGACTGAAAAAGGGAATGAATGTTTATGGTGTTGATATTAGCGATGAATTTCAAAAACTATTTTTCAGCAGAATAAATAATCACTATTTACCCTATAAAGATAGCGGGAAAATTAAATATTTTGTAAAAGACGCAAGAGAAATTACTAAATATATTGAGCCAAACAGCATAGATTTATGTTTAACTTCACCTCCATATTGGGATATTTTGAACGCGAGAAGAAGTGCCGATCTGAAAGTTGGCAGAAATTACACTAATAAAATCAAAGACATAGGAAATATAGAATCCTATAACAATTTTATTGCGGAGTTAAAAGTGATTATGACAGAAGTTGCAAAAACTATTCGCGAAAATGGTTATTGTGTAATGGTTGTAATGGACATTCGCAAAGGCAGTAAATTTTACCCTTTTCATAGCGATGTTGCACGAATGATGGAAGAAATTGGACTTACCTTTGAAGATTTGCTGATATGGGACAGACAAAAGGAATATAATAATTGCAAGCCGTTAGGCTATCCTTATAAATTCATAGTCAATAAGGTGCATGAATACATTTTAATTTTCAAAAAATATGGACATAACAAATAAACTATCATCATTCTTGAGCGAAGATGTCGCCTACTTTCTCGGCTTGATTGTTGGGAGAGGAACAATTATTAAATCAACGGAATTAAATAAACTTGTTATCGATTTTCCGTTTAAGAACTTAGAGGCAGTAAGTCCGATTGACGCGAGCAAGAAGTTTGACACTCAAATTTACCTATCTAACAGCTTGGACAGAATAGTCGAGCGATTAAAAAGGCTTGGGCTAGATGTTAGTAAATTCAATGATGAAGACAATAGAGGCGTTAGCCTCGTAGTAATTTGGCGAAATACTGATTTGACATGGCAATTATTGGCTTACCTGTTGAATGGTGATTTTAGCGATTATCACTCTTTCAGAATACCAAAGGCAATTTTTCAATCAGACAAAGAAAAACAAAAGGAATTTTTGCGAGGGTATTTTGATGTAACAGGATATGTGCGAGCTTCGAATTCACAGTTTGGCAAAGAGGATCAACAGAGAATTTATCTTGAAGTAGATCATCGGAATTGGTTTTTGACTTTAGATTTATATAAATTGTTTGGAAAGGTGGGCATTTTTGTTGAAAGTATAGATTTTGGACATCCAAATTTCAGAGATCCGAATTTCAAAAAATCGGCTGGATTTTGGGCCAAAGAACACCAAGTAAAGATTTTTGCTAATCAATTCTTACCTATTGGTTCCTACTTAAAACATAAGCAAGAAGTATTAACCGACTTAGCAAAAATGAATAAGGCGGGACTTGGTGATAACGCAGGAGAAAAAGAATTTAGAATTAGAGAAAAAGCCCAAAACCCAGAGGAAAATTCTGAAAAATTGCCGGACTTTTTGCGAGGGAAACATTTTAATCATTACTCCGAACTCCTGTCAATTTTAGAAGAAACGGACAAAATTAAAGCTTATGAATAACTACGAATCAAAACAAGAAATCGCACTTTATCCAAGTATGTTGAAATGGTTGCAGACATATTTAGAGAATAAACACCCCAAGGCAACGATTAAAACTTATGATGTTCATGCTGTTGATTTGAGCGATTTTATTCAACGCAATAATTACACAAAGTTTTTTCCCGAATACGCCACATATAAGATCAGGGTTGATTTGTTAGGTGTAATTCTTGAGAACGATAAATGTAAATTAGTTTTTGTTGAGGTTAAAGATACCGCCTTAAGTTTGATTAACCTTTCGCAGTTGCTCGGATATTGCAAAATTTTAAGACCGGAATTTGCCTATTTGATTTCTCCGCAAGGTTTGGCAAGGCCATTAAGTCAATTGCTCGTCCATTTTAACCGATTGGATATTCTAGAATTTGATAAAAATAAATTTGCGCGAGTTGCAAAATGGAATCCAACTAGAAACGCAATTGAAAACGACAGTATAATTCCACCTTTGGGGAACTTATAAGCAAATTATGGACGATTTACCAACAAATAAATTATCGATATATCTGATTAAAGATTCATACTCCGATCATGGAAGTATTCTTAAAAATTTCGATAAACTTACAAAAGAGGAAATAAAAGACGGCACAGAAACAATTGGGACTTTGTACTTTGGCGACTCACATCTATTTGAGCCCTCATGGATTAAAGATTTTTTCGGTTCCAGTTTTGAAAACAATAAAGAACAAAACACGCAGGACGAGAACCGAAAGTTAAAATTATTTAACGCAAGCTCAAAGGCGGTTTTGTTAATTGAACACCAAAGCAAAATTTTTGCTATTCCATTCGGTTATGGGTGGAACTTGCTTAATCATGGCGTATGGGAAGAACGCTTTGGCTTAAAAACGACATTAAATGCCGTTGACGCAAATAATTTACGGCGTATAGACAAGAAGAATATGTCGTCCATACCAAAGGATACCAGCGAACAGCTAAGCCGTGAGGGCATAGCTGCTGATTTTGGAATTGATATTGAGCAGGATTTAATCCAATCAATTACCGGAAAATCTAAAGACGAAACTTTTGGAAAAAGCATTACAGGCAAAGACGCCTTAAGCGTTTCCGTAAAAGTTGTTTTAGCTGGAATAAAAGAATTTTTGGAAAGCTGTCATCAAAAGTATTTGAGCAATGATTATAAAAAAGATTTTGGGTGGATTGACCAAATTGCTGAAGTGAAAGACCCCGCTTTAACCGAAAAGTTGAATGGCAAACTAATTGAAAATATCAAAAATAACCAAGTTGAAAAAACATGGATGGCTGTGCCAGAGCTTGTAGATTGGGCTGATGTTTCAGGTTTTTCTTATAAAAATAGTGCGAGAGATACATCAAGACAGGATGATATACGACTGCCCGACTTTCTTGATTCATTATCAGAGGACGATAAAAATAATCTATCGGTGGAAATTTTGAAAAGAAAAAAGATATTTTGTTTCTGCGCACAAAATGATCAGATTAAACACCAGTGGTCAGCATATAATTGTTTGTATTGCGAAACGAATGACGATAATAATGAGAAAACATATTTGTTAAGCAATGGGAAATGGTATGAGATAGAAAAAGATTTTTCTAAACAAGTAGATACCGACTACCAAGAACTTAGAAATCAAACATCATCTTTTGTTTTACCTGCGTATCAGCACAAAAATGAGAATGATTATAACGAAAAAATTGCTCAAAACGACAATCAATTTTGCTGCATGGATAGAAAAAATATCAGCCACGGAGGAGGTTATAGCAAAATTGAATTTTGTGACCTTCTGACAAAAGATAAGAAACTAATCCATGTTAAGCACTATGGCGGTTCATCCGTTTTGAGCCATTTATTTTCACAAGGGGTTGTATCAGGCGAGCTTTTTATAGCAGACAAAGATTTTAGGCAGAAAGTGAATGAAAAATTATCTGACTCACACAAATTTGATAATGTCGCAAACAGACCCACTGCCTCGGATTATGAAGTAATTTTTGCTATAATAAGCTCGTCCGACAAAGATTTGGAAATCCCGTTTTTTAGCAAGGTTAGCTTAAGAAATGCAAAACGGAGATTAGAAACTTACGGCTACAAAGTTGCTTTACAGAAGATCAAGG
>CAYPUE010000045.1:0-5490 GCA_964414015.1 uncultured Gammaproteobacteria bacterium | reverse complement strand
TCAAGCTCTTTGACATTGCTAAGACAAGCTAATGGGAGTATTGCACCAGACTCCCTAATTTATTAGAACCAGGGGTGTTTTTTCTTTCCTTCTTCTTCAAATTCTTTAAGCAGTTCTTTTTGGCGTCCGGTTAAGTTTTTTGGCACTAAAACTTTTATGCGCACATAATGATTTCCTTTTCCGCTTCCGTGAAGATGCGGCACTCCTTTATCTCGCAGTCTTATGACAGTTTCCGGCTGTGTTCCTGAAGGAATACGCAGCTTGACTTCTCCCCAAACTGTTTCGACATTAATTTCTCCCCCCAATGAAGCAATACTGATTGAAATTTCTTTTTCCGAAACAATATCATATCCCTGGCGTTGGAATTTAGAAGATGGTTTAACTTCCAAAACTACATCATAATCGCCAAATCTTATTCTTGATCCATCATCAACTCCTGCCGGAATTTTTATTGATTGCTGCTTTCCATCAATCGCAACTCTCTTGGTTACTCCATGAACAGCCTCTGTAAAATCAATAGTTAAAGAGTAAACAGGACGTCTCTCTCTTCTGCCAAAAGGGCTGGCGCCGCCAAAAAACTGTTCAAATATTTCAAATGGGTCGGAAAATCCGCCGAAATCCCCAGCGTCTCCGCCAGTTGAGTATGTATAAGTAAATGGTCCTCCTTGCTGGCCAAATCCCCCAAAAGGACCTCCTGCCCCGCCGAAAGGTCCTTGTCCTGCGCCTTGTTCAAAAGCTTGATGACCTAACTGATCGTAAGTTTGTTTTTTTTGCGGATCGGATAAAACCTCGTAAGCTTTAGTAACTTCCTTAAATTTTCCCTCCGCCTCTTTAGTTTTATTCCTGTCCGGATGATATTGCAAAGCAAGTTTTCTGTAAGCCTTTTTTATTTCCGCTTCCGTTGCGGATTTGGAAACTCCTAAAACTTCGTAATAATCTTTATCTGCCATAATATAAAAAATCCTAAAACCTAATATCTAAATCCTAAACATTTTGAATTTTGGATTTAGAATTTATTTAGAATTTAGGATTTACAATTTAGAGTTTAGTTTACAACCTCACCTTCAACAGGTTCTTCTTTATCCGATTTGTTCTCTTCAGGTTTTTCTTCTGCTTTTTTCTCACCATTTCCGTTTGCCGAAGGTCCTGAGCCCTCCGTTGGATTGCCTGGTTGCTGGCCTTGTGCTGAACCTGTCGAAGCATACATCGCCTGTCCTACTTTTTGCAAACTATCGGAAAGATCTTTTGTTTTGGCTTCCAAATCTTCTTTGGTTCCTGTTTCCAAAATTCCCTTAAGCGCTGAAACTTTATCTTCTACTTCTTTCTTCACGTCCTCTTTAACTTTATCTCCTGCGTCTTTTAAGGTTTTTTCTGCTGTGAAGATCAAAGAATCTGCTGCATTTTTGGCTTCCACTTTTTCTTTCTTTTCTTCATCTTCTTTAGCATGAACTTCCGCTTCCTTCTGCATTCTTTCAATCTCGTCTTTGGACAAACCGGTTGATCCCGTAATCTTAATACTTTGAATCTTGCCTGTTGCTTTATCTTGCGCTTTTACATTTAAAATTCCGCTGGCATCGATGTCAAAAGAAACCTCTATTTGAGGAACGCCTCGGGGAGCCGGAGGAATACCATCCAAAATAAAGCGGCCCAAAGATTTATTGTCAGCCGCCATTGGCCTTTCTCCCTGCAAAATATTTATTTCAACTTGGGTTTGATTGTCCGCAGCTGTTGAGAAAACCTGGGATTTGGAAGTAGGTATAGTTGTATTCTTGGCAATAAGCGGTGTTGCAACTGAACCTAATGTTTCTATACCCAAAGTCAAAGGAGTAACATCCAAAAGCAAGACGTCTTTAACTTCTCCTCCCAGCACTCCTCCTTGGACAGCTGCTCCAATGGCTACAACCTCGTCGGGATTAACCGATCTGTTGGTCTCCTTACCGAAAAATTTAGCCACCACTTCAACGACTTTTGGCATACGAGTCATACCGCCTACCATAACCACTTCGTCAATGTCGGAAATTTTAACCTTGGCATCTTTTATAGCTTGTTCTACGGGCTTTAGTGTCTTTTGAATTAAGTCATCCACCAACTGTTCCAATTTGGCACGTGTCAAAGTCATTGTCAAATGTAAAGGCCCGTCTTTACTCGTGGTAATAAACGGTTGATTTATTTGAGCTTCCATAGCACTTGATAATTCAATTTTCGCTTTTTCTGCAGATTCTCTTAGTCTTTGTAAAGCTTGAGAATCTTTTTTAAGATCTACTCCGTGCTCTTTTTTGAATTCTTCAGCAATATAATTAAGAATGACTTGATCGAAATCGTCTCCTCCCAAATGTGTATCTCCATTGGTGGATTTTACTTCATAAACTCCCTCGCCAAGCTCCAAAATAGAAATATCAAAAGTTCCTCCGCCCAAATCGTAAATGGCAACCGTATGGGCATTTTTCTTATCCAGACCATAAGCCAAAGCCGAAGCTGTCGGCTCGTTGATAATGCGTAAAACCTCAAGTCCGGCTATTTCTCCTGCTTGTTTGGTTGCCTGGCGCTGTGAATCATCAAAGTACGCCGGCACTGTAATAACTGCTTGAGTAATTTTATCGCCAAGATATTTTTCCGCATCTGACTTTATCTTGGATAATATCATTGCCGATATTTCTTGGGGACTGAAAGTGCGTCCTGCGACTTCAACAACTGCCATTCCATCCCTACCGGATTTAATCGTATAAGGCAGCCATTTTATGTCGAACTGCACGGATGAATCGGTAAATTTCCTTCCCATTAATCTTTTAATAGAATAAATTGTGGATTTTGGCTTTAAGACAAGCTGTCTTTTCGCTACGTCTCCGACAATTCGGGAAATTGGATCGACAACAGAAGGAATAACGTTACGGCCTTCTTGAGAATGGATAACCTTAGGAGATCCGCCTTCCATTACGGCAACGCATGAATTTGTTGTACCTAAATCAATTCCAATTATTTTTCCCATAATTTTATTCCTTTTGATTCTGCTTTGCAGAACCTACCCTAACCAGGGCAGCTCTTAAAATTTCATCTTGCATTATAAATCCTGCTCTTATTTCGGATATTACTTTTCCCTCTTCCCCCTCAATCGTTTCTACGCATTGCATTGTTCTTGGATTAAATTCCTGGCCAACAGTCTCAACTCTTTGTACGCCCTCACTCTTTAGTATATCCAAAAACTGATTAATGCTCAAGGGCAAACTTTCATCCTTAACATGTTCTCCCGCAAGCATCAATGTATCTAAAATTGGCAGGAGCCGTACGATAAGCTGCCTATTCGCCTTAATAATCCAATCTCTTTTCTCCTGCTCTACCCTTTTCTCCAAATTGAGATAGTCTGCCAATGCTCTTTTATATTTATTCTCAAATTCTTCGATCTTTTTTTTTAATTCTTCTTTTGCAACCACTGAATCGCTGAATTCTTCTGAAGCACTGAATTTCTGTGTTTCATTCTTTTTCTGTGCTTCTGTGGTTGCATGTTTTTTATTTCTAACATCCATTTTATTTTTTAAACCCAATCTTTAGCTAATTCTTCAATTAGTCCCCCAAAATATCTAACTGTTGGGATAATTTCCGTAAAATTTAATCTTGACGGACCCAAAACCCCAACCTCTCCTTTTACTTTAGTCGGAGTCGTAAAATTTGTAAAAATAAATCCGTACGGACCATTAAGTCTTGGGCCTAATTCTTCTCCCAAAAGTACGTGAACATCCTCTTCTCCCAAAGCTTGCGCACAAATCTTGTTAAAATAATCGCATTCATCAATTACGGAAAGCAAACTTCTTGTAACATCTATGTCAAAAAATTCCGGCATATCCAAGATATTGGCATATCCCGCAGCATAAATATCTCCCTCGTTGGTTGAAACAATAGCCAAAGATTTTGTTTTTAAAGCCAAAGATTTCGTTAATTCTCTTAAGAATTTATCCGTTTTATCTTTGTAATCCCAAAGGCTTTCTTTCAGAGCAACTTCTTCTGTAACGGAAAGGTCTTTTTCTTTCATCAGCTGCTTAACGTAAAATTTCAAGCCTTGAGAAGTAGGCGCCCGTCCTGAAGAAGTATGGGTTTTCTTCAGATACCCCATATCTGTAAGACGGACCATTTCATTTCTGATAGTTGCAGGAGAAGCGCTTAGATTATATTTCTTCTCCAATGTTTCGGATCCCACAGCTTCGGCTGTGTTAATATATTCCTCAATAATGCTTTTTAAAATTTCTACTTGTCTTTGAGTTAAATCATGCATAGGATTAGCAGTAGAATACCATAACTGCTAATCTTTGTCAAGGGGTAAAGTAGAAAAAATTCACTTTACCCCGCAGATCCCGTACACGCGCTCTTGCGACGCGAGGACGTAGACCTCGGGAGCAAGTAAGCGATGTAGCGGGATCAAGTGGGTATAATTAATAAAAACTGTGTTAAACTAGATTATATGCGCCGAAAACATCCCTCCCCGCTTCTTATCTTTAGTCTTTTATCTTTAGCTGTCCTAATTTATTTAATCTTTTTTTATCCCCCCTCCTACGAATTACAAATTACCAATTACAAATTACCAATTATTTCAATCTTTTTCCTTCTCGTTTTTGTTTTTATCTATTCTATTATTACTTATCTTTTAATTAGCTCTAAACAAGGATTGCTTTTTGGGCTTTTTGCAGTAATTTATCTTTTCCTGCGCTTTATCCATCTTACTCATCCTATCTTCCTAATTCTTATTTTCGCTCTTTTTATAAGTCTTGAACTTTTCTTTAAAAAACACATTTAATCTTCCCACTTTTAATCTTCCCACCTTCCATGTGGGAGCACGAATCTAAAACCTACGCTACTTGATTTGGTAAATTCTACAGCTAATCACTCTAATGATACGTATTATCGTAGTGATAAACCGAATTGTTTAAAATATGAAAGTAGAATATTTATTTGAATCTATGCAGTAGGCTGACCGCTTGCGGGTTGAGTAGGAACTGCTGGCTGCAATGTAGCTTTACCTAAAAAATCCAAAACTCCCTTAGAATAACCAAAGACATCAGGTGTCTGATCAACAGATACAGGTTCTTTGGTTGTCTTTTCGTACGAATACCCCATAGCATTTAATGGATAATTAAATGCTACGCTTTGCTCGAAACCTCCTCCGCTCAACTTAATCCGCATGGACTCAACATAAAGCTCATATGCCGGTTCCTCAACATCTGTAATAGTAAAGTCTTGGATATGTCCGCTAGTTTTTGATTCTTCCAATACTATGCGTTTTGCTTTTTCTCCTTCAACGTTCCAGACGCCTTCTCTTATAAATATCCCCTCCGTCTCCCCTACGATAGGCATCTCAGAACTTTTCTTTCCAGCCCAATCATAAAACTGACTACGCTGTAATTCAAACTCTCTCTTAGCTGCTTCTTGAGCTTCTCCTAACAAACGCTGAGATTCGGCAAGTCTAGTGGCTACACCCTCCCTTTTTGGAAAAACTTCTTTGCT
>CAYPUE010000044.1:0-5683 GCA_964414015.1 uncultured Gammaproteobacteria bacterium | reverse complement strand
TCTTAACTTTTTCCAAATATTCCGGGTTAAACATCTGACCGGATTGTCCGGCTTTTATCGTCATAATCTGCAAACAATCCAAATCAGCCAAAGGTACTTTTATAGAATCTATATTTGTCTCTCCGTCAAGTGCTAAACCAACTTCGCCCAAAATTTGTCCTTGAGCAACAAATTCCGCTTGATCCGGCATTTTTTCTATATGACCTAAAAATCTTTTGAAACCCGCATCTGCAAAAGATTTTAAATATTGAATTGGGTTTTCAACCATCATATGGAGTTCAAAGAAAATATCTGTACTGTATTTGACGAATGGAGTTGGGTCAAGAAAAGTTATGTTTGGGGCAAACTTTCCGTCAAGAATATCGATGTGAATTGTGGGAGCCGCGTTTGACGCGGTGGCGAAAGATTTTACGAGCTCTATTTTCCTTTCAATTTCATTCCAATCTTTCTCTAAAATTCCAGGAATCACTTCGTACATAAGAAAAGAATAATGAATTATGAATAAAGAATCAAGAGGACTGCAAAAATGACTTGCTTGCTATTTGCCAATGACGACTAAAGCATCTGCTGTTGATGACTCGGATAAATCTGCCGAAGAACTCCCAACCGTATAGCTAAATCCTAAATCCTTTTTAAGAAGAGGTAAGTATTTGCTTTTCGTACTTTTCACCTGAATTGTTGCGTTCTCATAATTAAAGTTATCCGCATTTCCAATCGCAGTAACACGATAGCCAAAACCCTTAAGTATGTCTGATGCTTTGCTAGCTACACCAACTTCTCCGCTTCCGTTTTGAACTTCAACTGTAAGTTCGCTTTTGTCAAGACCGGTTGATGAATCGATTGGATTTACAGTGGGAGCAGTTGTAACCTTGGGCGTTGGGGAAGTTTCCGGACTGGGTGTCGGCGTATCTGTTGGAAATTGAAATTCTGTTGGAGTTGGAGTAATCGAAGGAATAGTTGTTGTCTGTCTGGAGCTTATCAATCTATACCCTCCGAAAATTAAAATTCCTAAAATAACAATAACAATAATAAGCCGTCCGAAATTTCTCGATTTTTGAGGTGCAGAAGGAGTATAAAAATTATCAGAAGGTGCAGGAGCTTGAAACGATGCTTCTTCCATACTTTTTAATAATAACACATTTAATTTGCTATAATCAAGATGCATCAATGATCAAAATATGAAAAGGTTTTTACCTGTATTTTTACTTTCTATTTCTATCGCAATTCTTGGTTTTCTCAACGTATATTTCTCTCCTATTGTCAAAGCTCAAGATACCAGTTGTTCAAATATTTCTTCTTTGAATCTTAGCGCTATAGGAAATTGCCTTCAGTCTATACAAAAAGCTTATGACCTGTCGGTTAATGCCACTAAACCATTGGAATCAGAATTTCAAAGAATGCAAACCCAAATTAACAGCATCAAGAAAAGAGTCTCCCAGATTGAGCAGGATATTGCTATTAAGAAAGACAATATCGATCAAGGTTATAAAAATCTTGCCAAGCAGCAGCTGATTTTAAATCGTACAATTTCTGATTTTTATATCAAAAGCTATTATAATTCTCCATTTCTCGTTCTTCTTTCCACACCAATGGCAGCCAAAATAACTCAAGTTCTGGCATATCAAAAAGCTGCGACAGACCAAGACAAAGTAATCATTACCAATATTGCCCTATCTATTCAGGACCTGGAAACTAAAAAAGTAAATCTGGAAAATGAACAAGAGAGATTAATTTCTATAAAAACCGACCTTGATGCTCAATCCGCAAAACTTGACAAAATTATTAGCGGAGCCAAGGCTTATCAATCAGTCCTTTCAGGTCAAATTGCAAGTCTTACGGCGAAACAAGAAGAAATTTTAAATGCCAAATCAGGAACTTTTACAACCTCTGTTGGAGATGTGCCTTTGGCTGATGATCCAAATGCTTCACCAAACTATAATCCGGGATTTTCTCCAGCATTCGCAGGATTTTCTTTTGGCGCTTTCACCCATAGAAACGGCATGAGCCAGTACGGAGCAAAAGGAAGAGCAAATCAAGGCCAATCTGCAGAGCAAATTCTGGCTTTTTATTATCCGGGAGCGAATCTAAACAAAAGTTATGGTGTTCCCGCAACTATAGATGTTCTTGGATACGGTACAAGAGCATTTGAGGATGAATATATGAAGCGCATTTATGAGATGCCAAATTCATTCCCAAAGGAAGCACTTAAGGCTCAAGCGGTTGCTGCAAGAACCTATGCAATTCGGCAAGGAGGATCTATCTGCGCAACTGAATCCTGCCAAGTATATAAAGATGAAAACAAAGGAGGCGCCTGGGAAGAAGCAGTTAATGAAACCAGAGGATGGGTTCTGGAAGGCGGGCCAAACGCTCAATATTCTTCAACTACCGGAGGCTACAGCAACAATTCCGGCTGGGATACGACATCCGGCAATAAAGACACCTGGACATCCGGAGCCTATGAAAAAATTGCCGACAGTCCGTGGTTTTATAAAGGTTGGTACACGCAAAATTATTCTATCTCATCTAATAAGTGCGGACGCACCAATCCATGGCTAAACACTGAAGAGATGTCAGATATTTTAAATGCATATTTAATTCAAAATAAGGGTGGCGTTGATAACGGCAGGATTACCCCTGTAACAACATCCTGCTGGGGCGGAAACCCATATTCTATGGGAGAAACAAGAGATCTGGCAGGAAGTGTCGGCGGAGGAAGCGTTAGCTCAATATCTAATATTTCCGTTACCTACAGTAATGATGGAAAAACTGCTAATATAACATTTAGCACCAATCGAGGCGATATCTCAATTGGAGGATCTGATTTTAAACAAATTTTTAACCTAAGAGCGCCAGGCTATATTTCCATAAAATCTGTTCTCTTTAATGTAGAAAGAAAATAGCTATATGAACGATATTTTTATCGCACCCAAAAAAGATAATCCTGCTGCAACTGATGTAAATTTTCTTTCTGCTTTTCGCCGGTATCCCGAAGGAGTAAGGTTCCAAACCCAAAAACACGATGAATCAATTATTTTATTTTTGCGATCCCATTTTTTAACAAATATTTCTTGGCTTGCTTTTAGCTTGCTTCTTCTGGTCTTACCTATAATAACTTCTACTTTATTGCCAAATTTAGGCTTAGATCTTCTCTTTTCTCCATCTGCCAATCGCTTTATTACTGTTTTTACTCTGTTTTATTATTTAATACTGTTTTCTTATGTATTTATAAGTTTTCTTCACTGGTTTTATAATGTCTTTATCGTCACCACAGAGCGAGTCGTAGATATAGATTATTCAGATATTGTGGTACATAATATTGCCGTCACAAGTCTTACCCATGTTCAGGATGTTAATTATACTCAATCCGGATTTATTCCGACTTTTTTTAACTATGGTGATCTTTTCGTTCAGACAGCAGGAAACGAAAGGAATTTCGAAGCTCTTTCCATCCCAAAACCAAGAGAAGCGACACATATAATCGGAGACTTAACCGGGAAAGGCCCAAAATAACAATATGGATTTAAATTTTATTAACTCTTTACATCCGAGTTTATGGATTAAAATCGTAACCCTTATTATAATAGTTTTCTACGTAATTTTTACATTTGTTGTTTTCACCCAGGTTAAGGTAATGGGAAAAATTCTTGTACTCCCTAGTTCTAAAGCAATACTTAAAATAATCTCTATAATCCATATTATCCTTGCAATTTCGCTTTTTTTGACAGCCTTTGTTATACTATAAAAAATGGCTGAAACAAATCTTGCATTTGCCAAAATAGTCGCCAGTCCCACACCTTCTTCGTGGTCTCAAGCTTACAATGCAGGCAAGCTTTTCGCTGTTGTGTCTTTGGAAAAAGTTGAAAAAGAAGAAGACATTAATGAATCTTTGGCAACGCTTGGAAAAAACATTTTGGAGAAATTGGAACAGAATTTTTTTACACTTGAGACCAAAGATTTGTCTTCCATCAAGTCTGCGCTAGAGGAATCTTTGAAAATCATACCCGAGGATGTTTTGTATTCTTTCTCTGTTGGTTCGTTCTCTGAAAACGCACTATATTTATTTGCAGGAAAAGGCGGAAAAGCACTGATTAAAAGGGGAGAAAATTTGGGTGAAGTTTTGGTAGCCAAAGACGAAGATGCTCTAGTTGCCTCATCCGGATTTGTAGAAAAAGACGATTTAATTGTCCTGGAAACCAAAGCGTATGGGGAAATCATCACTAACGATATTCTCCAATCATCTTTAGATAGTCTTCCTCCAAGTGAAATTTCCGAGGACTTGGCTCCAAAACTCCACGCAAAAGAAGACGGACGTGCCGCTTCGATAGTCATAAAATATCAGGAGCAAGAAATGTCTCAAGCGCCATATGAAGAACCCGAATCCCTGCAAGAACCCATACTTTCTCCACCGATTCCTGGAAAATTTTTCTCTTTTTATAATCTTACTCATTCCAAAAAACATTTTCTGACAATTCTTGTTTTTATCGCGATTATTCTTATCGCCAGTATTTTCTTCGCAATTAAAAAACAAAACGATGCCAAAACCCAAGTTCTCTTTAACAGCGTCTACACGCAAGCCAAAAGCAAATATGATGAGGGACAAAGTCTTTCGGATTTAAATAAAAAATTATCCAGAGACAGTTTTAATCAAGCCCAACAGTTATTAAACGATGCGAAATCGAAGTTTGCTAAAAATTCCAATGAAGAGAATCAAATTCTGTCGCTTTTACAAAAAGTGAATAAAAGTCTGGAAGAAAATTCGCCGGAAAAAATTGCTGCCAATCTTGACAGAACCAAAATCACAATTAGCGTTGAGAATGGAAGCGGAGTAGAAGGAACAGCGGGAAAAGCTGCGGACTTTTTGAAAAGTAAGGGCTATAATATTTCATCCACTGTCAATGCGGATAATTATAAGTACGAAGGGGTAACGATAAAGACCAAAAACTCTACCAAAGCCTATTTAAGTCTCCTGCGAAAGGATTTAGCGGAAAAATATACCATCAAGAATACTTCTTCCGATCTCTCCGAAGGCTCCGTCCCAGACGCCATCATCATTATCGGTAAGTAATCTGAGGTGTCATTCCGAACTTGTTTCGGAATCTACCAAAAATCTTCACCCTCTCCCAAAACAAACTCCACGAAATTAATGTGAAGCAAATTGACCTAGAAAATTCTATTTTATTTTTGAGGATGTCGATTGTCTATTTTTGGTCTCCTGAAAAACACAGCCATATAACGACCGTTTCTCAAATTGGTTCTTAGTGCTTCGCTAAAATTTACATCCTTCAGTTCATGCGCTGGAACATACAACCTATCCTCGTGAGGAGTACGCATTTCGTCTAATTGCTTAGAATTTTCTCGTAATTCAGGCGATTCACAGCATATGTAAATCCACCCATTTGATTCAAGTGCTTCTCTTCTTGCCATAATTCCTTAACCCAGTAGGGTTTAACTCTTGGATTATACACCTTATAGTCAAATTTGGCAAAAATTGCCCGTTGACAGATTGTACATAATGTTGTACAATACGCCATATGACTAATTTAATGTCTATATCTGATGCCAGACAACAGCTCCCAAACCTTGTTTCAAAAGTAAATAAGTACATGGATCGCGTTGTAATTACCGTAAAAGGACAGCCAAAAGCAACTTTAATCAGCGCAGATGAGCTGGAATCATTGGAGGA
>CAYPUE010000043.1:0-5893 GCA_964414015.1 uncultured Gammaproteobacteria bacterium | reverse complement strand
TTATGCTATAGTAGAAATAGAGTATCAGGGAGGAGAAAAATTTAATGCAAAAGATATTAACTTATCTTATTCCCGTAGGATTATTCCTGCTTTACTTTTTCTTTTATAACTTTGGCAAATTTTCATCTTCGGAAATGATTAAAACTTCCGGTCTTTTAGCTATCTCGTTACTGGACATCACTTTAATTATTGGTCCTTTATCTAGAATTTTCCCTGCTCTTTCCTTCCTTAAGGCAAACCGAAAATTTTGGGGAATATTAAGTTTTGCGGTAGCCTTTATTCATTTTGGGTTAGTTTTTATCTTCTACTACAAACTTTCTTTTACCCTTTTTGTTAACTTTAATAATCCAAAATACTTAGGGTTTTTGTCAGGACTTCTGGCTTTAATTATCCTTTTCCTGGTTACAATCACCTCTAATCAAAAAGCTGTAGCCAAACTTAGCCCTAATGTCTGGAAAGCGATTCAAACCGCCTCTTATCTGGCATTATTTTTGGCAGTTTCTCACTTTTACCTAATGGAAACAGTCGATGGAGTGTTGGTGATAAAAAGGCTTTTGGGAAGAATTACCTTCTTTTTATCAATGGCAGTAATTCTTTTAAGAGTTCTTGCTATATTTTTGCCGTCTAAAAAGATGCGTAAGTGAAAAGTTCATTTTTTATTGATCTACATCTTTAGCCTTCCGCCTCGAAGCTGTAAAGCCAAAAGACAAATGAATAGTTTTATCTTTTACGCCCTGTGTAGTAAGCAATGTCTCCATTAAGCCAAGATCCAAATCCGTTTGAGTGTCTTTCTCCAACTGATCTTCCCCAGCGATCTCTAGGCGTACTAGAAAATGGTGCTTGCTCCATGATTTCCCTAGTCCTTTCAAAAATTACCTCTTCGTCTATATGCGTACGAATAATATCGCTTGTCTTTCGCGAAAGCCTAGGTATTCTTCCGGTAGGAACTGTTTTCTTTTCGTTTTTCATAAAAAGCACTATAGCAAATAGCATCTTTATCTGTCAACATATGGTATAGGCGTTTCAAAATTCCTCTTTTAATATTTGCTAAAACCTGGTACATTGTTATCAAGAATTTATTTTTATATGGCCGGCAATAGCAAAAAGCCAAAGGTTTCGATTGTCATTCCTGCACGTAACGAAGAAAAACATATTTCAGAGTGCATAGCTTCTGTAAAACAACAGGTAACAAATCTCCCGTACGAAATAATAGTTGTGGATAATGCTTCAACCGATACTACAGCGAAAATGGCAGCAAATCTAGGAGCTAAAGTCGTTTTAGAAAAGCATAAAGGACTTAGTTTCGCCAGACAGAAGGGATTAGACTGTGCAAAAGGAGAGTTTCTAGTTTATATAGATGCCGATGCGAGACTGCCTGAAGACTGGATTAGCTATATGATTGAATATCTTGAAAAACATCCCCATCTTGTCGGCGCGTCATGCAGTTTTCATTTTTATGACGGAAAGCCTATGGACGGAGTTGGAGTTTTCTTTTTCAAACATGTTGTTATTCCCATAGCCAGTTTACTTGTCAGGACTTTCAAACGGACAGATATTATTTTCGGCTGGGCGTTTGTTGTCAGAGCGGACGCGTTAAGAAGAGCCGGAGGAATAAATAAAAAATTCATTTTTTACGGTGAAGATACCGGAATAGCGTATAGACTGCGCAGTCAAGGCAGTGTTAAATTTCTGAAGAATAAGTACGCGTTAATTAGCGCCAGAAGATATCAGCAAAAAGGAATTAAAAAATTCAGTATAATTTTTGACTGGACGATTTTCGTTTTAATGCTTTTGGGGATGCATAAAGAAGCAGAGAGACTATCGAAGGCGTATTTGTTTGGCGAAAGAACTTAAAATTTACCAGTTGACGGGGAAAAACTTTTTTGCTAATATAAATCGTGCACACTAAGTATATTTTCGTTTCCGGAGGAGTAATTTCAGGCATCGGAAAAGGCACTACAGCGTCTTCCATTTCTCTTCTTCTCAAATCCGCAGGATATAAAGTCGCACCAATAAAGTTTGAAAATTATTTAAACGTTGACGCGGGAACAATAAATCCTATTGAACACGGAGATCCTTTTCTTTGTGAAGACGGAACAGAAGCAGATATGGACATCGGAAGTTATGAGAAGTTTTTCGATGAAGACATGGGTAGGAATAATTTCGTTACGATGGGACAGATTTACAAAACAGTAATTGACAAAGAACGAAGATTCGAATATAACGGCGAAGATGTAGAAGCCATCCCTCACATAACGGATGAGATTACGAGGAGAATAAGACTGGTTGCGGAAAAAAGTAAAGCCCATATTGTTACCATAGAACTTGGAGGAACAGCAGGAGAATATCAGAATATCTTCTATTATGAAGCGTCAAGAATTATGACATTAAGAAATCCGCAGGATGTAATTCATATTCATGTCAGTTATGTTCCAACGCCTTCCCATATCGGAGAACCAAAGACTAAGCCAACCCAGCTGTCAGTAAGAACTTTGAACTCAATGGGCATTCAGCCCGATTTTATCATCGCCCGTTCTGAAAAATATCTTGACCAGAGAAGAAAAGACAGATTTGCGTTATTTTGCAATATGCAGCCGGAAGATATTATTTCTAATCCCGATCTGCCTTCTGTTTACGAGGTTCCAATAATTCTTCATAAGCAAGAGCTGGATAAAAAAATTCTGCAGAAACTTCATTTGCCAATAAGGCAGCCAAACCTTAAAAATTGGGAAGAATTCCTAAAAACAATTACGGCTAAAAAAAAGAAAGAAATAGAAATAGCAATTGTAGGCAAGTATTTTGGCACAGGTGATTATCAATTGAGGGATTCCTATGCGGCTCTGTTTGACGCTATAGATCATGCGGGATGGAATTTGGGTTTTTCTGTAAAAACCCGCTGGGTAGATGCTCAAAAAGTTGAGAAAGAAGGAGCTGTATCCCAGATAGGCAAACCGAACGGCATTATAGTGCCGATTGGCTGGGGGGAAAGGGGTGCGGAAGGAATGATCAAAGCCGTTTCCTATGCAAGAGAAAATAAAATTCCTTATCTTGGGCTTTGTTACGGCATGCAGTTGGCCGCAATATCTTTCGCTCGGGATGTGCTTAATTTTAAAGACGCCAACACAACTGAAAATAATCCCAAAACAACCCACCCTGTAATTCATCTAATGCCGGCCCAAGAAAAGTTTATGAAAAATAGAGCCTACGGAGGCACAATGCGGCTTGGCGCATGGGAAGCAATTGTCAAAAAAGGAACCCTGGCATTTGATCTTTACAGTAAATACGGCGGACCAATAAATAAAAATACCGGATTAACAAGCGAAAGGCATCGGCATAGGTATGAATTCAATGATAAATACGCAAAGCAATTTGAGCAGAAAGGGTTAATAATCAGCGCCAGATCTGTAAAAGAAAATTTGGCAGAAATAATCGAATTGCCGAAAAGCCAGCATCCGTTTTTTCTCGGCACGCAAGGACATCCGGAATACAAAAGCAGACCATTAAAGCCTCACCCGATATTTTTAGGCTTCATGAATGCCTGCGGATTGAAATAAGGCAACTCGGGTGTTGAGAAAAACCTATTCTTATCGTATAATACCAATATGATTGCGAAAATTAATTTCGTACCAGGTGACATAATCAGAGTATACGAAAAAATAAAAGAGGGAGAAAAATCCCGTATTCAAATATTTGAAGGTACGGTTTTGGGAATTAAAGGCAGAGCGGAAAATAAAACTTTTATGATTAGAAAAGTAGTTGGGGATGTTGCAGTTGAGAAAATATGGCCAATTATGTCTCCCAATATTGAAAAAGTTGTAGTGAAAGAGCATTCAAAGAAAAGAGTCCGCCGAGCTAAATTATACCATTTAAGAAATAAGATACAGTAAGCAGTCTAGTGAAAATTAATCAAACTACAGGGAAGAAAGGTGAAGACCTCGCAGAAGATTTTCTCAAAAAGAACGATTTTAAGATTGTTGAAAGAAATTTCAACGGAAGGTACGGAGAAATTGACATAATTGCCTTGGACAAAGATACTCTGGTTTTTATAGAAGTTAAAACAAGAACCTCGGGCCAATTTGGCAATCCTCTGGAAGCGATAACCTCTTGGAAATTAAGAACATTAGTTAAGACTGCGCAATATTATAAATTAACCCACCAAAACCTTCCCGACAGCTTGAGAATAGATGCTGTCGGTGTAGAGCTTTTCCCAAACGGAGAATTGAAAAACATCGAACACGTCAAAAACATCAGTGGTTTTTAATTAAGAGTATGCGGTCTCTTAGGAGGGCGGCTTTTTCAAAGTTTAGATTTTGGGCAGCAATTTTCATTTCTTTTCTTAGTTTTTTGATCAGGTTTTCTTTTTCATCCGGTAAAATTACCTCTTTTTCGGCAAGCGTAAACAAATAATTTAAATCTTCGTTTGCAGATTTAGATAAATCTTCCTCCACCAATCTCGCTCTTATCTCCTTAAGGATTCCTACTGGAGTTTTATTATGTTTTTTATTGTAGGCAAGTTGGATATCCCTTCGTCTTTGAACTTCGTCAATCGCATTTTTCATTGATTTCGTAACAGCATCAGCATACATAATTACTTCAGAATCAATATGTCTTGCCGCCCGTCCCATGGTTTGAATAAGGGAAGTCCGGCTTCGCAAGAAACCTTCTTTGTCTGCATCCAAAATCGCAACCAGAGAAACTTCAGGCAGATCCAAACCCTCACGAAGTAAATTAATTCCGACCAATACATCGTATTCTCCTTTTCTTAGCCTATCCAAGATATCTTGTCTTTCCAGAGTTTGAATATCGGAGTGTAGATATGCAACCTTAATGTCCTGTTCTTCTAAATATGAAGACAGTTCCTCGGCCATTTTTTTGGTTAAGGTTGTAACCAGAACTCTTTGTTTTTTGGAAACCCTTTGCTTAATTTCATCAATCAAATCAATAATTTGGCCTTTGGTGGGTTTAATTGTTACTTTGGGATCAACAAGATTGGTCGGACGGATCAACTGTTCGACAATTGTTCTGCCAAGAGATAATTCGTATTCATCCGGAGTAGCGCTAACATAAACTATTTGCTTAAGTCTTTGCATTAATTCTGCAAATTTAAGCGGCCGATTATCCAAAGCTGAAGGAAGACGAAATCCGTAATCTATTAATGTTTGTTTCCTTGACCGATCGCCGTTATACATGCCTCTTAATTGCGGTAGAGTTATGTGGGACTCATCGATGATAGTGAGAAAATCTTTTGACGCGTGATTAAAATAATCCAAAAGAGTATAAGGCGGTTGCCCTGGGGCTCTTCCATCAAAATATCTTGAATAATTTTCTATTCCATTTACGTAACCTACCTCCATAATCATTTCCAAATCGAAATTTGTCCTTTGCTTTAGTCTTTGGGCTTCCAAAGTTTTGCCGGCTTGTTTTAATAATTCAACTTGCTTTTTCATATCCTTTCTAATCATTGGAAAAATATTATTGTAGGTTTGAGGATCAGTCATATAATGTTTGGCAGGATATATCACAGTATCTTTCAGAATGGCAATTGTATCTCCGGTTAAAGGACTGAATTCCGAAAGCTTGATGATTTTATCATTTTTGAGTTCAATTCTTATGCCTGTATCTTTATAAGCAGGGAAAAGATCTATGGTTTCGCCTCTTACCCTAAAACTTCCCCTCTCAAAAGCATATTCGTTGCGGTCGTATTGCAGATCGGTAAGGCGCAGCATAATTTGCCTCATGCCAATATTAACTCCGGGTCTTAATTCAAGAACAAATTTTCCATATTCAACAGGGGAACCTAAATTATAAATGCAAGAAACAGAAGCTACGACAATAACATCTTTTCTTGTTAATAAATTTGTAGTTGCGGAAAGCCTTAATTTATCAATCTCCT
>CAYPUE010000042.1:4038-6622 GCA_964414015.1 uncultured Gammaproteobacteria bacterium | reverse complement strand
CCAATAAAGTTTTCCTCTTTTCCTGAAACGGCTGCAATTCTTTATAAATCGCTTTCGCTAATAGTTCTTTTAATTTCGAATATCTGATTGTTCTATTCTTATAATCATTTTCAAATTTTTGGTATTCATTTTCCAGTTTGAATAATTTCAGCATTGCAAAAAGGTTTGCTACTCCGCCTTCTTTTGGCAATTCTCCGCCAATTATTCCGCTGTCTGTTGGAACAGCAGCTAATTTCTTCTTAATTACCGTTAAATCGTCTGTTAAATTGATGTAACTTCCGTCAACTGTCTTGCTCATTTTCCCTTTCCCTGTTAAAGAAGGCACATATTCCCCTGCTGTTTTGAACCTTTGCGGTTCAGGGAACGTCTGACCAAACATTGAATTAAACTTTCTGGCGATTTCCCGCATCACTTCCAAATGCGGCTCCTGATCTATCCCAACCGGCACCAATTCCCCTTTGTAAAGCAAAACATCCGCTGCCATAAGAATTGGATAATACAAAAGCCCCATATTTACATATTTTGGGTATTGGGCTTTCTTGTCCTTGTAGGTTGGCAAATCCTCCAAACGGGAAACCGGATAGATGGTAGACAATAAATAAGCAAGTTCTGTATGTTGGGGAATTTTTGACTGAATTTCTAAATGGCATTTTTTCGGGTCTAATCCTGCTGCAAGATAATCAATTATTATCTCACGCACTGAATTTTGTAATGAAGAAGGATCGTACGGAGTAGTAATAGTGTGCAAATCCACCACGGAAAAGATACAGTCGTAAGTATCTTGAAGCGCCAACATACCCTTAACCGCACCAAAATAATTCCCTAAATGCAGCCTCCCCGTTGCCCTAACCCCCGAATAAACTCTCTTGCCCTGAGTTTGTCGAATGGGCTTTTTCATATTATTCATATTGTATTTTATTTATAATGATTGCGCAATAAAGCTTCAGCCAAAATTTTAAGAGAATCGAAAACCGGAAATTTCTGTTTCTTTGGGAAAACTAATGGTAATTCCGTACAGCCTAAGATTATTCCTTGCGCTCCTCTATCTCTAAGACGATTTGCAATAAGAAGAAGCAGAGCTTTATCTTTACGCCTCGCTAAGCCAGCAATAACTTTTCTTATTATTCTTTCTACCACTCTTAGTTCAAGTTCTTTGGGTGCAATAAAGTCAATACCAAGTTTTTGCAAAGCTTTTTGATATAATCTTGATTTTATCGTTACAGGTGTACCTAAAATTCCTACCTTTTTTAACTTGGCTTTGTCCACCGAATTAGTAACCTCCTCAATCAAAGATACAAATGGCGCTTTTGATACGTTTTGTAAATCCGAAAGCAGAATATGGGCTGTGTTGCATGCAATTGCCAAACATGAAGGTCTTATTTGATTTAAAAATCTAACTCTTTCTCTTAATATCTCCAAAGATTCTCTTTTTCTAGACTGGCTTGAAATGAAATCTGGAATAGAAACCGAATCCAATAAAATCTCAGGAAAATCATCATCGTTTTTCGCCCCAAACTCTTTTATAGACAGCTTTATAATTAAATCCAATAAGTGAGCTGAGGCTTGTGGCCCCATTCCGCCCAAAATTCCTATAATTGATTTTGTTGCTGCTTTTTTCATAAGTATTTTTACCACAAAAAAAACTCGCCGGTTGGCGAGTCTTGCTTAAATTTTTATATTGAACCTTAAGTAAATTTAGATACCACAAAACCCCCAACCAAAGTTAGGCTATTTCGTGATACCAATGGTTCAATACCAAATTCTTCATGCTAGACGCATTATAGCTAATAATAATCCATGAGTCAAGGTCGACTACCCATCCATTTCTTCTTCATTTCCTCAAATCTTCCTTCCAAAATCGCCTTTCTTATTTGCTTAACCAGATTTACCAGGAAATATAAATTGTGATAGCTGGCAAGACGATATGCTAAAAGTTCTGAAGATCGGAAAAGATGGCTGATGTATCCGCGGGTGAAGTTTTGGCAAGTATAACAATTACAATTTTTATCCAACGGTCCCTTGCCTTTGGCGAAAACTGACTTTTTGATGTCAATTCTGAATTTGTTCTTTAGATTTCCTTCGGGCGAAGAAGCAAACACCATTCCATATCTGCCAAAACGAGTCGGGATTACACAATCAAAAGTATCAATTCCTCTTGCTACAGCCTCAAAAATATCATCTACTTCCCCTACTCCCAAAAGATGTCTTGGTTTATTTTCGGGCAGAAATGGTGAAACCCAATCCAAAACATCCCGCATTTCTTTTTTACTTTCCCCAACTGACACTCCGCCAATAGCAATACCGTCAAAAGGTAAATTCGAAATAAATTTTGCAGATTCGACCCTTAAATCTTTATAAATTCCTCCCTGAACAATTCCATAAATTGCTTGCTTATTGTCACTATAATGATACGTATCATTATAGTGTTTCAGGCTTCGAAGCGACCACCTGTGCGTTCTCTCCATTGCCTGTCTTGCATATTTTTTGGTTGAGGGATAAGGAGTGCATTCGTCAAAAACAAGAATTATATCCGCTCCCAATTTTTTCTGAATTTCTATAGATTTTTCAGGAGTAAAAGTATGCA
>CAYPUE010000042.1:0-3938 GCA_964414015.1 uncultured Gammaproteobacteria bacterium | reverse complement strand
TCCGCTCCCAATTTTTTCTGAATTTCTATAGATTTTTCAGGAGTAAAAGTATGCAACGAACCGTCAATATGAGATCTGAACTCTACCCCATCTTCTGTGATGTTTACAAGCTGGACTTTGGTTTCCGTATCTTCCAAATCCTCAAGAAGTTTTATTTTCTTTTGACTCAGTGAAAAAACCTGAAATCCTCCGCTGTCTGTAATCATTACTCTCTTCCAATTCATAAATTTTCCGACTCCGCCGAATTCTTTTACTACATCTTCTCCGGGCCGAAGATGCAAATGATAAGTATTGGCAAAAAGAATTTCTGCTCCTATCTCCTGTAAATCAAGAGGCGTCATCCCTTTAACCGTTGCTTTTGTGCCAACTGGCACAAAAGCCGGTGTTTTAACTATCCCATGGGGAGTAATAATTTCACCTGTTCTTGCTTTTGAAGTTTTATCTCTTGAGGTAATTTTAAAACCAAATTTATCCATTCAGCTTATCTACTTCTTTTTTAAATTGCTCCCCGCGGTCTTTATAGTCTTTAAATATTCCGAAGCTTGCGGAAGCCGGAGACAATAAGCATATTTTGCCGGGAGCAGTTTCGGAAGCTGCAATTCGTACTGCCTGTTCCATTGTTTTAACATCAAACTTTTCAGGACGATCCTCTTCAGGAATTGTCCTGCAAACTTCGTTCCAAATTCTAGCGCCTGTCGGGGGAAACAAAATCAAGGTTTTTATTTGATGACTTTTTTTCAAAAACTCTGCTAAGGGAGCAAAATTAATACCCCTATCGTATCCTCCGGCAATAAGCGTTTCCGTTTGAGGTAAAGACTCTAGTGCTTGAATAGTTGCTTGCGGAATTGTCGCTAATGAATCGTTATAGAAAGTGACACCATTTTTTTCTCCTGTTAATTCCAAACGATGCGGAAGTCCCCCAAATGTTCTTAGAACTGCCTGAATATTTTTTACAGAAACCTGACAAAGTGTTGCCGCCATTACTGCTGCGCAAACATTTTCTAGGTTATGTTTTCCCAAGAGCCGTATGTCTTTTGTTTCTATAATCTTTTGCTTTTCCCCTTCTCTTTCTACCCAGATTGAATTATTTTGGACGAAACACCCATTATGACACTCTCTTTCCCTACTGATTTGAAAAATCGTTGCATCGGTATAGATGTCTGATTCATGGCTTGCCGGATAATCTCTATTGATAATTGCGAAGTCATCTTTTTTTTGAAACCGTAAAATGTTTCTTTTGGCATTAATATATTTTTCAGCTGTTTTATGGAAATCCAAATGTTCTTCGCCAATCATAAGAACTACTGCGATATTAGGGCTTTTTTTCAGATCTTGAAGTTGAAAACTGGACATTTCTAAAACGGTTATTGACTGATCACTTAATTTGTCCAGAAGGTCTAAAGGAGATTGACCAATGTTTCCTCCCAAATATGCATCTAGTCCTTGTTTTACTAACATTTCGTAAATAAGAGTTGAGGTTGTACTTTTTCCTTTGGTACCAGTTACACCAATAATTTTACCTTTTGCATTTGCCAAAAAGATATTAGTTGAAGTGGTATAGGGAATTTTCAAAAGCAAAGGCTGAACCGAGGGAGATTTTATAGCAATATCAAAATCTTTTTGTTTATCCAAATAGTTACTTCCGTCTTTTTGATCAACAATTTCAATAAGATTATTGGGAAGGTGTTTTTTTAAATACGAGAATGCTGCTTTCCCTTCTATCCCCCGACCGACAATAAGGATCTTTTTATTTTTTAATTCTTCTAATTTCATTTTTGTAAAACTCCATAAGCGGAGTTTCTTTGAATTCTACCTTTTTATATATTAAATCCAGCGCAATTTTTACCTCTTCTGGTGTACCAACGCATTCAAATGGCTTAAAGTCTTTAACTCCTAATAATTCTTTAAATATGGGCAATAGCGACTTATCTTCAAGAAGATTTTTGCCGAAAATTTCCATAAGCTCCTCTTTGGAAATAAATGCAGAAAGCTGGATAAAAACAAATAGGCATTTTGCGCATTTCCCGCACCATTTTTTGTCAGTCTTGTCATTTATCCTAAAATTTCTATTACAACTCGAGAATACTCTAAAATACTTGGGATATTTTACAAAATCTTTTGTTATTTGGATTTCATTTAATTTCCTAAGTGGCGAGTAATATAAAATACTTGGCGTTATAAATTTTTTAACATAATTTTGAAATAATTTTTCGAACTCTTCAGATTTGCTCCATTGGTGATTGACAACTTCTCCCAAATATTCTACATTCCCATAATTCGCGCTCTTCTCATTCCCAACAACAATCTCGTTATAGTCATAAAAAACAGAGGCCATCAAACCTAAAAAAGCATAAATCGCAGATATTGGAATATGTCCATTGTAACTCCCCTCTTCGCCGTTGAGATCGAATAATTTAGGATCTAGCTCTCTTTTAATGAGAATTGGGTTTTCACCAATTGTTTTAGCCACTTCATCCTGAATTTGAGATGTACCAACTGTAAAAAGTCCAAAATCTTTGTCTTGTGCTTTCAAAAGCTCCGCTGAAACTATCGAATCTTTTCCTCCACCTAAACCTAAAAGAGCACGGTTTTTTCTTGGAAAAAAAATCAAACTTGCGGATTGTTCAACATAAGGAAAATTTACTAAACCACGAAAATCTATTTTATTTTTGTAAAAAAACTCTCCCAAGCCTTTTGCATAGACAGTATTCCAAAATTCCGCCTGGTCTTTGGTTAAAAAATTAGACTCAACAGCAATTTCTTTTGGAGCATACAGTTTCCAATATGAAATCCCCAAAATAAGCATTAAATTATTTAATAAAGACTCTAGGAGAGTTAGCGGAATTTCATTTGTAACCGGAGGGAAAAAGATTTTTTCAGTAAAATTTAACTTTTCTCCATTTTCTATAGAATAATTAAAAGAGGCTTGACCCTTTTTAAGGTTTAAACTATACCCTTCGAAAGTGAATATTTTATGCATAAAAGAAGTACCAGGGGTGGGGATCGGACCCACAACCGCAGCGTTATGAATGCTGTGCTCCACCATTGAGCTACCCTGGCAAAATAGCCATAAAAGTATACCAGCTGACCTTGTATAAATCAATCGTTGTTGCTATAATTATCAGACGCGCGGGGTAGTGTACAGTGCACGTGAGGCTCATAATCTCACAGGTCGGGCGCAACTCCCGACCCCGCAACACTTTTGGCTCACTTTCGTTCGCTCAGTGCGAGCGCAATTTTAGAAGAATAGATCCCACCATTTCTGCCAATTGGGTTTTTCATTTGCATTTGACTTAGCTGATAAGCTGGCATTTAATAATTCTTTCGTAATCAGTATTTCCTCTCCGGGTTTTACCAAAAAAAGCTTGTTTCTTGCCTCCTCTTCTATGAACTGCGGGCTGTCAACCAAAGAAAGTTGTGATTTTAATCTCTTGTTTTCCTCCTGTGCTTTATTTAATTCTTCCTGTGCGGAAGTCAATAAATCTTTCTTCTGCCATAGATTGTAAATTGAGTAAATAAGATTATTGATAATCAAAAGGCAAGCTATGACAACGAAAATTGCTAATACTTTTTTCATGGATTAAAATTCATGCTTGACTATCAACATCTTTATTGCTATTATAGGACATTAGATTTTGAAATCGAACTATGAAAACCATTAAACTTCGCGATGCCCATGAACAGTTTGTAAATTTTCTTAAAGAGAATAAACGTTCAAGCTCTACTATTGTAGCATACACCAAAGATATCGAGCAGCTGGTTAAATTCCTGGAAGAACTGCCAAAATCGCAAGCTCATGATGTCAAAAAAGAAGACATTGAAGCCTTTTTGGCAAAATTAAGCAAAGAAGGTTATACTCCGAAATCTGTTTCCAGAAAACTTAATTCCGCCAGAACTTTCTATAGGTTTTTGAAAATCAATGAGTTCGTTACGGATGA
>CAYPUE010000041.1:0-6754 GCA_964414015.1 uncultured Gammaproteobacteria bacterium | reverse complement strand
AAACCATAGAATGCCATCCGTTAGGCAATTCTCTTTGGGAAATCGCAGGATTTGGAAGAGCGGAAATAATTGGACAGTGGGACGTCTCCGTTGTCAAAGTCCTCAAGCTCGAACACTATAAGAGCAGATAGGCCTCTAGTTGACATTTTACTCCCTCAATGTTATTATGCCTTTCTTATGGAAAAAAGAGAACGAATCGGTCAAGGTGATACTGTGCGAAAGGTGATTGTAGGGAGCGACATTGAGCAAGCAGTTGCTGAAGGTAGAATGTCTACCCTGCAAATAAAGAGAAGCGAATTGCTTGCTTACCAATCAGCTGCTTTAGATAGTGGTTCTACGATTGAAATAATTGCGAAGAAAGAAGGAAAAGGATATCCTGCAAGGAAGAGGTTTACAGGCATATTGGAGATGGATGGAGAATCTCCAAAATTCTACAAATGGCAGATAGGCAGAAGCAAAGTGAGAAAAAATCATGTTGCAATTATTATCAAGAATCCCAAAGGGGAACCAGGTCTTTTGCAATTTTGGCTTAACTTGTATCAACAGAAACAGACACAACAAGCTTCAGTAAAGGTTCAAAAAACTCCGGTACTCCAATAAAGAAAAACCCCGCATAGAATGCGGGGTTTTTCTTTTTGTTTCTTGAAGAATAGGATATCCTAAAACTCTTCAAGAATTCGCCTTAACAATCTAGGCTTTTCCAATTCTGTACATTCCTGTTCCACAAACTGGACATTTGCCTTTCATTGCTGGTTTGCCATTTTTCATTGTAACTGCTTGAGCGTTTGCATCTTCTCTTTTCGCTCTGCACTTTACGCAATACATTGATGCCATATTATATTTCACCTCCCTTCGCTAATAATTTATTCCGGGAAACACAATTACGTGATGTTTCAAGAGAAAAAAAAGAACAATTTGGAAAGTAACTATTGAAAGAGTTAAAATGCAAGTTTTCTTAAAATCTGAAATTAAAAAAGGATAAAGATTGCTTGAATTAACAGGAAGAACGGTTTCTGTTTTGTTTACTAAAGCGTTAGGTAAAATAATATTTTGACTTTTGAAACTGTAAGTCTTATGATGAGTTTCTGCTGCTAATTTTTGTTTGAGAGTTTTTCTATGCTTAGCCATGCAATAGGCAAAGATTACACTATTGACACGAAGCTGTCAAGAGGCTAATATAATTCTATGCCCAACGATTTTATACTTCCGGTTTTTGCTTTTCTTTTTCTTTGCATTGTAGTTCTTTCGATTTTGATGTGGCAGTTATCGTCTCATTATAATAAATTGACGAAAGGAATAACAGAAAAGAGTTTGAAGATTGTTTTAGAAAATATCTTAAGGCAAGTTGATGTTTCACGAAAAGATATTGACTATTTAAAATCCTGGTGTGATACTATAGAAAAGGACGGACGTTTGCATATCCAAAAAGTCGGACTTGTCCGTTTTAATCCCTTCAAAGATACAGGAGGAAATCAAAGTTTTGCACTTTCTCTAATTGACGGAAGCGATACGGGAGTAGTAATTTCGGGATTATATTCTCGTTCCGGAACAAGATGGTATGCTAAACGGATAGTTAAGGGTAAAGCTTTGGAGTACGAATTATCCGAAGAAGAAAAGAAAGCCATAAAAGAGGCAAGCAAGAAATAATATTATGAACAAGAAGGCAATAGTAAGTATTGTATCAACGGTTTTTGTTTACATACTTTTTACAGGTGTTTCTTATTTTCTGTTTTCCACCAAAGCTCAAACGCAGAAAACCACTACAGTCCCTTTAACTGCCCCAACGCAGACAATTGACGGTAAAAAGGTTTTTAATCAAAGTCTTCCCAAAACCGAAGCATGTCCTTTAAATGGAACATTGTATTCAACAGCGCAAAGAGATTGGTGGGGAAAGCATAGGCCGCTTGGTGTAATGATAGAAAATCATCAAAATGCCCGTCCTCAATCAGGTCTTTCATCAGCAGATGTTATTTATGAAGCAGTAGCAGAAGGAAGTATTACTAGATTTCTGGCAGTATTTTATTGCCAGGATGCAGGACAGGTAGGACCAATTCGTTCTGCCAGAACTTATTTTCTGGATTTCATATCAGAATACGGTAGTAATCCGTTATACGCTCATGTAGGGGGAGCTAACACACCAGGACCAGCGGATGCTTTATCGCAAATCACACAATATGGATGGACAGGAAGCAATGACTTAAATCAATTCTCCATAGGTTTTCCCGTATTCTGGCGAGATTATAATCGTTTGGGACATGAGACCGCGACCGAACATACCATGTATTCAGCAACAGAGAAATTGTGGACATTTGCAAAAACTTCACGCGGATTAACCAATGTTGATAAAGAAGGAATATCTTGGGACAAGAATTTTGTCCCGTACAGTTTTACTGATGATGCGATTTCTGTTAAGCCAACTGCGCAAACAATTCATCTTGAATTCTGGTCATCATATTCCGACTATTTTGTTGACTGGAACTATGATAAGTTAACCAATACCTACAAAAGAAATAACGGGAAAGCTGCTCATATAGATATTGATAATAATAAGCAATTAAGCGCCAAAAATGTTGTCGTGTTACTGATGAACCAATCTTCTGCAAATGACGGGTATGAAAACAACGTTCATCTCTTATACAAAACTAAGGGGACAGGTAAGGCAATAATTTTTAAAGACGGGATTGAAATTAAAGGCACGTGGAGCAAAAATACCAGAACCTCCAGAACTCTTATTTTTGACAGCAATGGCAACCCTCTAAAATTTAATAGAGGACTTATTTGGTTCGAAATTCTGCCTACGGATGGAATAGTAAGCGTAAAATAGTATTTGCATAACTTGTACAGTGTTGCTAGAATAACGACTTAGAGGGCAGGATTATGTTATCTGATTTAATAACATCAAAATCAAGAACGAAGTTGCTGAATGTTTTTTTGGCATCTCCCTTTGAGATGTACCACGTAAGAGAATTAGTAAGAAGAACAAAAGATGAAATAAATGCGGTAAGACGAGAACTGGCATTTCTAGAAAAGCAAAGTATTCTAGTAAAAGAACCAAGAGCAAATAGAATTTACTACTCCTTATCGAAAAATTACCCATTTTATTACGATTTACTTAAGATTGGCGTAAAAACAGTTGGACTTGGAAACGAAATATTAAAAAATCGGGTAAAAATAGGAAAAATAAAATATGCTATGCTTTCGGGGAAGTTCGCCAGAAGAATTAAAAAAGAACCGGAGGACGTAGATCTTTTAATTGTCGGAACAGTAGTTTTGCCGGAACTGGCTTTGCTTGTAAGAGACGAGGAAAAAAGATTAAATACGGAAATAAATTATACTGTTATGTCAGAAGAAGAATTCGCTTTTAGAAAGAAAAAAAGAGATCCTTTTATCTTATCAATTCTTGCAGGTTCCAGAGTAATGCTTCTAGGCGATGAGGAAAGTATGCTCGCATGACCCCTATGAGAAAAAAACCACGCGTGCTTCTTTGGCTAATTATAATTTTAACAATTTTTTCAGTCTTAATTAATTTCCCCAAAGTAAACAAATTCAATTCTCTCTTTAAGTTTTTGCCTATAAGTAGGGGTTTGGATTTTCGAAAAGGATTGGATCTTGCGGGAGGAACAAGTATTACTTATAGGGCAGATATGTCTAGTATTTCCAAAGATCAAAGAAATCAAGCTTTGGATTCTGCGAAAACAATAATAGAGAAAAGGATTAATTTATTTGGAGTTTCAGAACCGTTAGTGCAGACAGCGAATGTGAATGGGGAGGGAAGAATAATAGTGGAGTTGCCAAGCGTTAATATAAATCAGGCAAAGAAAATAATAGGAACAACAGCCAGCCTTTCTTTTTGGGAAGAAGGAGCCAGCGGAAGCTCAAAACTAGCTAGTCCTTCAGCGTATCCTCTTGGAATTTTGGAAACTTTAGGCCAAAATGCGATAAAAACAGATCTCTCAGGCCGTGATCTTCAGGAAACAAGTGTCACATTTGATTCAAATACGGGCAAACCGCAGGTGCAGTTAAGTTTTACCTCTTCCGGAAGCCAGAAATTTGCCGATATTACAACCAGAAATGTAAATAAGGTTGTTGCGATAGTGTTGGATGATAGAATTATAGAAGCTCCAAGAGTTAATACTCCAATTCTTAGCGGCAATGCTGTTATTACCGGAGGATTTACTTTTGAGCAGGCAAAAGATTTAAGCACCCAGCTTAATGCAGGAGCATTGCCCGTACCGCTTGTTCCTTTGGAACAGCATACTGTTGATGCGACATTGGGAACAGCATCGTTAAATATGAGTCTTTTTGCCGGGATTTTGGGATTTATTATTATCGTAATATTTATGAGTGTTTCTTATGGCAGACTTGGAATATTGTCAAGTATTGCATTAGCTCTTTATGCATTGTTCGTTCTGACAATTTTTAAAGTTAGCGCGCTAACGCCATATGGAATAACCTTAACTTTATCGGGAGTTGCCGGTTTTATTTTATCTATCGGTATGGCGGTTGATGCGAATATATTAATCTTTGAAAGAATAAAAGAAGAAACCCGTCTTAAAAAACCGCAGGATATAGCCATAGAGCTTGGTTTTTCAAGAGCTTGGACTTCGATTAGGGACTCCAACATCTCAACTCTTATCACCAGCGCTATCCTTTACCAATTTGGTACAGGAACGGTAAGAGGATTTGCCCTTGTTTTGGCAATCGGAGTTTTGGTATCAATGTTTTCCGCAATTGTAATTACAAAAACGTTCTTAAGAATAGTTTTTAGAAATTAGAAATTAGAAATTTTCAGGATATGGATATAATAGGTAAAAAATATTTATATTTCGCCTTGTCTCTTTTGGTGGTAATACCGGGATTTGTATCAATCCTTCTTTTTGGATTAAATCTTTCTATAGATTTTACAGGGGGTTCAAGAATTGCTTTATCATTTAATCAGACGGTTAACGCGGAAACAGTGAGCATTATAAAAACAATCTTAACAGAACAAAAAGTAAAAGTACCGACAATAGAAAAATCCAATAATTTAGTATTTATCCGCACATCTACCATAGATGAAAAAGAAAACAGTAGATTTATGGAAGAATTATCCAGGAAATATGTTGTAAAAGAAAACTCGTTTGAAACAATCGGGCCAACAATTGGAGCAGAAACAACAGCTAATGCTGTTAAAGCAGTTATCTTGGCATCCGTCCTTATTGTTTTGTATATAACGTGGGCTTTTAGAAAAGTTCCAAAACCGGCAAGCAGTTTTAAATTTGGCGTCTGTGCAATTATAGCCTTGATCCACGATGTTTTGATTGTCGTTGGAATTTTTGCCATCTTAGGACACTTTTTTAATATTGAAGTAGACTCATTATTCGTAACAGCAGTTCTTACTATTATCGGATTTTCTGTTCATGATACTATTGTTGTCTTTGATAGAATTAGGGAAAATTTGATTAGAACAGGCGGTATGTCATTTGCGAAAATAGTTAATGACTCAATTTTGCAAACATTGGATAGGTCGTTAAACACATCTCTTACTGTTATTTTAGTTTTATTGTCCCTTCTTCTTTTTGGCGGAGAAAGCATAAGGTGGTTTGTTGTAGCACTTCTAATTGGAATTATCAGCGGTACTTATTCTTCTATTTTTAACGCTTCGCCTTTATTAGTCGTCTGGCACGAAATAAGTGTAAAAAGTAAAACGGAAAATGCAAAGTTATCCTAGTTCTTCTCTGACAATTTTACTAACTAAGGAGCCGTCGGCTTTGCCTTTGACTTTTGGCATTAATGCGCCCATTACTTTTCCCATTTCAGCAATTGTCTTCGCACCGGTTTGAGTAACAGCTTCTTTAACAAGATTTCTAATTTCCTCATCTGACATTTGCTGCGGCAAATAAGCTTGCAGAATTTCCAATTCTTTAGTTTCTTTATCAACTAGTTCTTGACGTCCTGCGTTTTTAAATTGCCCAATAGAATCCTTTCTTTGTTTCGCTTCTTTTTGAATTACAGCCAAAACATCTTCATCTGTTGCTTCATATCCGGCTCCGCCTTTTTGTATTTCGCAATAATTAATTGCCGAAAGCACCATTCTCAAAACTGATGTTTTCAATTCGTCTTTCGCCAGCATCGATTGCTTTAATTCCTCTTGTAATTTCTGTTTTAACATATTTGGATTATATCCTTTTTGAATCTCAGAGTCCAATTTAAAATAGCGTTTTGATTTTAAAATGGTATAATTAAATTCAAGATTAACCTTGAAGCTTATGGGCGAAGAACTTGCAAAAAGAGCAAAGGAAATTATTTCTAAAATTCTCTATATAACTATTGCTACTTCAGATAGGAATGGTCAGCCTTGGAATTCTCCTTTGTATTCAGCGTTTGATGAAAATTATAATTTCTATTGGGTTTCGTGGAAAGAAAATCAACATTCAAAAAATATAAAAGAAAACAACAAGATATTTATTGTTATTTATGATTCAGCTGTTCCAGAGGGTACAGGAGAAGGCGTATATGTTAAGGCGAAAGCACAGGAGCTTAATAATGAAAAAGAAATAGAAAATGCTCTTAAATATCTTGATGGAAGAATTAATAAGCTAGGACATCATAAAACATTTCAATTCCAAGACGAAATGCCAAGAAGAGTTTATAAGGCAGTTCCTGAAAAAATATGGATTAATACCAGTGCGAAGATTAACGGTAAATATATCGATAAGCGGATAGAAATTAAACTAATTTAGTTAAACAAAAAGAATTATTTGGAGAATTTTTG
>CAYPUE010000040.1:0-6817 GCA_964414015.1 uncultured Gammaproteobacteria bacterium | reverse complement strand
TTAATCTAAACATAATTAGAATTTTTCATTTGCCATTTTTCATTTACCATTGATTGTTTCATTGAGATATTTGTCAATTAGTAAATCAATGAGAGATGTTAAATGATAAATGTTAGATCATAATTGTTTAGAAATTAGGTCAATTAGATTAATTAGGTTAATTTCTATACTATCACCTTGCTCAAAGTTTTCCAATATGCTACATTAAAATTAATTTCAAATTTTCAATTTTCAATTTTTATTGAATTTTAATTTTATAAATTAGTATTTGATTAAAAATTTTAAATTTTAAATTAAAAATTACATAATGACCATTGTAAGGCTTTGCAACAAAATCATCGAGTATTCATTCTATTGCCTCTTCCTATTGGTTTCTCTTGCATTCACCAGCGTCACTTCGGAGCTTTTTGAATTCAACAAAATGTGGCTGACTTTCATATTAACTATTCTCATTTTGGCTGCTTGGGCGACGAAAATGATTATCCAAAAACGAATTATTATACAAAAAACTCCTTTGGATGTACCCATTCTTTTATTCTTACTTTCCCAAATCATCTCAACTATTTTTTCTCTTGACAGCCATACCTCCTTGTGGGGATACTACTCAAGGTTCAATGGCGGCCTCCTCTCCATAATGTCCTATATCTTTCTTTACTACGCATTTGTAAGCAATTTTCCTATTGGGGCGAATGCAAAAGGGGTGACGCGAGCCAGAGACCTTGCTGGCGCGCAATCGCTTGTTAGCGATAATGAGCACCAGCGAGGTGGCGAGCGGCAGGACCTCGCTGTTTTAGATGCTTTCAAAATGGTCAAACGCGCTTTGTATTTAAGTCTTGCTTCCGGGGTTATCGTTGCCTTGTGGGGACTTCCTTCACATTTCGGTTTTGATCCGACTTGTCTTATTTTCAGAGGAAATTTCGATGTTTCCTGCTGGACAGCTGATTTCCAGCCCAAAATTAGAATTTTTTCAACTCTTGGCCAACCTAACTGGATGGCAGCCTATCTGGCAATTTTAATACCGATAACTCTGACTTTGGCAATTAAAAAATCTAAATGGTTTCTGGCGGTTTTTGCTTTATTTTTTCTTGATCTTTTATACACCAAGTCCCAATCAGGATTTTTGGGACTTGTTGGAGGACTCTTAATCTTTGCAGCTTTATACTTCTTAATAGAGAAATGGACGAAAACATCTCTAAAGCTTTTACTGCCAAGCGCAATTATTTTTTTAATTATAGTATTCTTTGTGGGTACACCCATTGAACGGCTTAATTTCTTAACCTTCTCTAATATTCAAAGCAGGCTTTCATCCTCCATTAAGCAGGTGCAAAAACCAACCCCGCCAACCGGCGGACCATCTTTGGAGAATAATATCACCGGTTCGCAGGAAATCCGAGCTATTGTCTGGAAAGGAGCTTTGGACATCTGGAAACATAATCCCATCTTTGGAACCGGAGTTGAAACTTTTGCTTTTGCCTATTACCAGTACCGTCCAACCGCTCATAATCTTACTTCCGAATGGAATTTTCTTTACAACAAAGCCCACAACGAATACCTCAACTATTTAGCAACTACCGGAATATTTGGACTAGGAACCTATCTTGGAATAGTAGGTTTTTTCCTCACGATTGTCATCCTGAATTTATTTCAGGATCTCAAATCCGCAAAAGCTAAGATGCTGAAACTAGTTCAGCATGACACGAACAAAATTTTAATTCTTGCTCTTCTCGCAGGCTATATCTCAATACTGATTACCAACTTTTTTGGTTTCTCTGTTGTGATAGTTAATATTTATCTTTTCCTGATTCCTGCCTTTGTTTTTGTTCTGGCAGAAATGCTCAAACCCGGAGAAGAATTTATTTTCCCAAGAAGGGAATCAAAAACCAATGAGATATCTTTATATCAATGGACATTTATTCTCTTCATAATTCTTGCTTCTTTATTCATGATTCTAAATTTGTTGCGATTCTGGCAGGCTGATGTTTCTTATGCTTACGGCTCCAATCTTGACAGAGCCGGCAGTTTTCAGCAAGCCTATCCTTATCTTCACGACGCGGTTTCAAAACGAGCGGGTGAACCTGTTTTTAGAGATGAGATGTCTATAAATGACGCAGTTTTGGCAACTGAACTTTTGTCCCAAAACAAACCCGAACAAGCATCCGAAAGCGCGCAGATTGCCTCCGCACTTGCTCAAGAAGCGATATTAACCAGTAACCAAATTGTTACTAGCCACCCAAATAATGTAGTTTTTTGGAAAAGCAGAGTTAGAATATTTTATACTCTTGCACAAATTGACAGCCGTTATCTTATGTCTTCGCTTGACGCTATAAAAGAAGCCCAAAAACTCGCACCAACAGATGCTAACATCTCTTACAATTTAGGAGTTTTGTATGGGCAAAACGGTGATTTGGACAAAGGCATAGAGGTTTTACAAAACACTATAAAATTAAGACCTGCTTACAGAGATGCTTATTATGCGTTGGGGCTTTTTTACCATCAAAAAGCGCTTGACAAAAATGGAAAAGTGGTAAATTTTGAACTGCAGAACAAAGCAATTGAGCAAATGAAATATATTTTGAATAATCTTTTACCAAACGACTCTCCTGCCAAACAAGCCCTCCAATCTTGGGAAAAATAAAACATATGCCAAACTATCAATTTGCGTATCTTATTGGAGATTTCATTGCGTTCACTGTGTGGTTAGTCCTTTTTATTCACCGTAAAGATCTGCGGCATAAAATGCTATTCCTAAGCATAATATTAGGATTTATTGGGCCTATTTCCGAATTTTGGTATTTAAAAGATTATTGGAAACCGCTAACGATTACCAATACTCCAATAGGAATAGAGGATTATCTATTCGGTTTTTTTGTAGGAGGAATAGCAAGCGTATTGTACGAAGAATTTTTTTCCAAAAAATTCTCCAAAAGACATCTAAGAAAACACCATTGGGTAGTAATTTTGATAATGCTTATGGGAATTACAGTTGTTATTTCTAATATATTATTTTTTATCCTGAAGATAAATTCTGTTTATGTTTCGATTATAGCATTTCTACTTATATGTTTTTGTATGTTGATTTTCAGAAAAGACCTATGGTTTGATGCGGTTGCAAGCGGATTGTTTTTAAGTGTTTTCTTTTTTCTAGGGTATGTAGTTTTACTAACTATTTATCCTGATCTTTTTAATAAAATGTGGCATCTTCAGAATCTAAGCGGTATTTATCTAGGCAAAATTCCGATAGAAGAAATCTTGTGGGCTTTTGGAGCCGGAATGATGACAGGACCCGCATACGAATTTTATGCAGGATTAACGCTCAAAAAATCTACCTAATCCTTTTCTTATCTCTTTAAATATAAGCTGAATTTTGATATAATAGCCTCGTGTTAAAGATTATTACTGCTCCAAATCCGGTTCTTTCCCAATCTGCAAAGCCAGTTACCGTACGGTATCTGGTAAAGCAGATCGCTAAAATAAATCTCAATATTCTAAAGTTGGTTGAGGAAATGGAGGAAACTTTGCTGACGGCAAAAGATCCTGAAGGGGTTGGTTTGGCAGCACCGCAAGTGGGTAAGTCTTTACAGATTTTTCTTGCAAAACCTTCACTTAAATCCCCTACTCTAATCTTCATAAACCCAAAAATTGAGATAATGGAAAAAGAGACAGGCTTGCCCGCTGAAGTCCCGCCCAGCGGGACGAAGGCGGGACCCCGAGCAAATGAGCGGCAGGACCCCGAAAAAAATAACATCAAACTCGAAGGCTGTCTTTCTCTACCGAATATTTGGGGAGAAGTAAACCGTTCGCCTCAAATTACTCTTTCCTATATGGACATTAATGGTAATTCGCATAAACGGATTTTCAAAGGATTTATTGCCACTATTATCCAGCATGAGACTGATCATTTAAACGGAATTCTTTTTCCAAAAAAAGTACTTGAGCAAAAAGGCAAGCTCTACAAATCAAGGAAAAATAAAAAAGGCGAAGATGTATTCGAGGAAATAGAGATCTAATTCCTAACTAAAAATTGAATGACATAAGCAACTTAATTTTCAACTTGCTGAAATGTAAAAAATTCAGCTCCCACATTCTTTCGCAAAGCATCGTTAACTACCCCCAAAGAAGCTTCTGTTTGATAGTACGCTTGCATCTCCATTGGTGTCAAGAAACCTCCAGCAATTTTAAATCCAAAAAAGTACATTGCAGCCTCAACAGTACCAGATATTACTCCCACAATATTCTTTATTGCTTCCCTTCTTGTCTTTAAACTGTTTCTAGCTTCGATCCCTGCACGTATACCTAAAACTAATGGACCAACCACATATAAAACGACTTTGCCATAGGAATATGCTATATAATTTGGATCTCTTGCTTCCTGTACGAGATGATATTGTTCATGATACATAGCTTCCTCTAACCTTGATTTCTCGCCTTTTAATAAATACTGCCGTAGAGCGGAGGAAGAAATGCCTATTTCGCTAGGCTTATTCGCATCCAGTGAGTGTTTGTAGGTACCATCGGCAAGAAAATCATCATCAATAACTATAGTCAATTTCTTTGCCTTTATAAAACGATTTACCATATTTACTTCTTCTTCTCCCCCATCAGCATAGGCAACAAACTGCAACGCACGGGCGAAAGCTTCCGTGTTGGGCTGAGCTTTATAATCCTTGCCATCTTTCTTAAATATACGATCAAATCCTTCAAAATTAATTGAATCCTTTATGTCAACTGCCTCCCTATTTAACCAGTCATTAATCTTTGGCGTTAACACGTGTTTTTCTGACAATATTTTAGATGACCAAACTAAATCAGCCGTTAATCCAACTCCTACAGCTATCAACGCGGAGCGTTTAAAAAATTCCCTACGACTTATTCTTTCTCCCACGCCAGGGATTATATCAATAAGCAGTTGTATTAATCAAGATTAGTGCATATAAATTAAGCTATATGTATAATATAAATGTTATGAAGGTGGTTTTTTTTGGAAGTTCAAAATACGTTATCCCGATAATTGAGGTTTTGACAAGAGATTTCGATCTTGCTCTGGTCGTAACTACGGAACAAAATCAGACTGATCCAATCCCCTCTTATTGTTTATCTCAAAAACTTCCCTATCTCTCCGTCTCAACCCTCGCCGATCCGAATTTCAAATTTAAAATTTTAAATTTAAAATTATCGATAGCTGTTCTCGCAGATTTCGGACTAATAATTCCAACAGAAATTTTAAACGCTTTTCCCAAAGGCATAATCAATATTCATCCTTCCCTTTTGCCCAAATACCGAGGTCCTACACCCGTACAAAACGCAATTTTAAGTAGCGACAAAGAAACAGGAGTAACGATTATAAAACTGGATAATGAGATTGATCACGGTCCGATCTTGACCCAAAAAGAAACAACAATTTCTGCCTCCGATAATGCCCAAACTCTTTATGAGAAATTGTTTAGAATCGGCGCAGACTTACTGCATCGAAATCTAAATAAATATATCAAAGGAGAGATAAAGCTATCAGAACAAGACCACTCGAAAGCCACTTTTACCAAGATGTTAACCCGAGAAGACGGCTTTATTGATTTATCTTCATTGAAAATTGAAAATTCTAAATTGAAAATTGCCCGTATGGTTCGGGCTTACTATCCCTGGCCGGGCGTATGGACGAAGCTTAATCTAAAGACCAAAGACCAAAAGCTAAAGACCATTAAATTCCTTCCGAAGAATTTAATTCAGGTTGAGGGCAAAAAACCCATGTCCTACAAAGATTTTCTCAACGGCTACCCTTCTGTTAAAGAAATTATAGAATATTGGAAAATTAACTGATTGGAGGTTGGCTAGCAGATGTAGCTTGTTGGGGAGGACTCTGCGGAGGAAATAGTTTAGACCTGAATTCCGATAATACACCATACATTACAGAAGCTCCTAAATTAAATTCAATTTTTAAACCATTATAATTACTCGTTGCTTCCCTTACTAGCTTATTCATGGCTATCTGCACATCAGATATTTTAGGGGTTTTAAATGCTCTTTCAATGGAATCCATATCTTTACCCTCTCCTAAACTCTTAGATACAACCTCTTTAACCTTCTTTATGGACTCATCATCGCTAATTTCACTTAATCTTTGCATAAGATCAAATTTTGACTCTATATTAAAAGCTCTTATCATTAAAGCCATTCCGTCTATGATAGCGGTTCTGCAGTTCACTACGTTTGCATAAGGGTATCCTTCTCTAATCCCGTTGCCCAAAGCTTCTGCAAGTTTGGGATTCATTTCGACCATATCAAAGACTACGCCTTCAGTCATTTGCTCAAGCTTTTCTGTAAAAGACGTTTGTCTTTCTTTAGTTATGCCCTCCAAAACACTACGTGTGCTTCCGCTCACATCAATACCTAATTCTTCTTTCAATCTGCCTATGGTCTCTTCGGAAATTATTGGCAGCTGACCATTTGGTTGGGTTTCATTCTCCATATCCTTATAATAATTTCACTTTACCAAAAGATTGTCAAGCTATAAAGACTTTCGCGAACGGTTATCTGGAAATCAAAAATCTAACAATAAGCGAGGCGATCCACTTGCAGATGAACTGAAAGCCGTCATATCCTTACTTAAATCTTCACCTAAATTTGAAAAAAGGCTTTCACTTAGCGAGCGGAAAGTTGATTGTTTTTTAAAAGTAGTCAGCGAGTGTCATCTGCAACGTGCGGTTGCCGAGCGATTTATAGAATTTTAAACTGCTGTGGCTTGGACAGGAGAAATTTTAGGAGTGGGTTTTCTTTTCAGCATTCTGACGCATTTCGTGCAAAGGCGCATTTTTTTCTTAAT
>CAYPUE010000039.1:0-6920 GCA_964414015.1 uncultured Gammaproteobacteria bacterium | reverse complement strand
TTATATGATCCTTTCAAAACTTATCAACCGTTCCGTATGTATGGGGGCCTAGACAGAAAAAGGAGAGGATTATATGTCGTCTATTGACGGTAAATGTTCAATAAAATGCCGAATTGGGTCAATGTTATATATAGTTACCGATTGAGCTTGTTTCATAAAAGAGCTATTGCCATTAAGGAAGTCCTTTAAAGCTCTGCCTCTCTTTTCTTTAACAGCTAAAAGATCTTCTGGTTCTAAAATTTTAACTCTTTTGCCGCTCGTTATGATAATTTTGGTTCTTTCCGCAGCTAATACCTGATGATATAAAACATCTCTTAGCGCCTGAATACTCCATTCCTTTGGATTTATGCTAAGGCCAATTACTTGTTCCTTGGCGTTAACTATGCTGGCAAATGGTTTATTTTCAGGATTTGCCATAATATTATTTACTTAAGTTCGGAATTGAAGAATAAGGCGATTGTAAGACTGATATCCTGTTTGCGCTTCTCATAAGTTCATATATATCTTTAAGCTGCAGATTGCCATATCCTCCATATCTGGCCCAAAAAGGACTTACTTCTAAAGAAACTATAACTACTTTCGTTTTCTTGTCTTCCCAGCGGAGAACGATTCTGCTTCTTGGATTTTTCGCTTGCCAATTAAGTACGTTAATTGTATCGCCTGGAGATAATCGACTAAACGTTACTTGATAGGTTTCTGTTTCTGGTCTTGCCATAGTTTGGAATTATATAACAATTTTCGAAAATATGCTATACCAATCTGATCTGATTTAAAACATAGCTTAATTCAGTTGGGACAAGGATACGCTATAGCGTAGTATTGTAATTGCAAATTGCAATTGAGAATGAGGGAGTTAACCAAGAATTGAAGAATGGTTGGACTGTGCTAAATCAGAGATTGCATTTTGAGGAAATATGCTATACTGAAAACGTGGCTACATTTGCAGATTTTCAAAAACTAGACATAAGGGTGGGTAAAATTCTTGCTGTTGAAGATTTTCCCGAGGCAAGAAAGCCTTCTTTTAAGCTTACGATTGATTTTGGTCCGGAGATTGGTACTAAGCGATCAAGTGCTCAACTGGTAAAACACTATAAAAAAGAAGAATTAGTTGGGAAATTGGTATTAGGCGTTGTCAATTTTCCGCCACGACAGATTGGACCTTTTATGTCGGAAGTATTAACTTTAGGTGTTCCAGATGAAAATAACGAATGCGTGTTGATAGCTCCGACTAAAGACGATGCGGTAGTCGGCGGAAAACTTTATTAATATGAGATATTCGAAATTATTCGGAAAGACTATAAAAAATGCGCCAAGCGATGAAACTGCAGTTAATGCCAAGCTTTTGATACGAGCCGGGTTTATCCGAAGGGAAATCTCCGGAGTTTATAATTTTCTGCCTTTAGGCCTTAGAGTTCTGAATAAAATTGCCAATATTGTCAGGGAAGAAGTGAATGCGATCGGAGGACAGGAACTTCTTTTAAGTGCTTTACAAAATAAAGAATCATGGGAACATACAGGCAGATGGTCGAGCTTTGATGCGCTTTTTAAAGTGAAAAGCATTTTGGAAAAAGAATATCCTTTGGGCCCAACCCACGAAGAAGTAATCGTGCCTTTGGCAAAGCAGTTTGTAAATTCCTACAAAGATTTGCCTCTTTACGTTTACCAGATCCAAACAAAATTTAGGGATGAAAAAAGAGCCAAAAGCGGACTCTTGCGGGGACGGGAATTTTTAATGAAAGATTTGTACTCATTCCATACCGATGAAAAAGATTTTGAAAAATATTACGAGATCGCGAAAAAAGCCTACAAGAAACTTTTCCAAAGATTAGGACTTAGCGCCATAGAAACGCAAGCAGGAGGGGGAACTTTCAGCAAATTTTCCCATGAATACCAAGTAATTGCAGAAGCGGGAGAAGATGAAATTATTTATTGCCCGAATGGTGATTTTTCTGCCAATATTGAAGTAAGTCCTGTTAAAGAAGGCAAGCAATGCGATTTGGGACACGGGCCTTTGCAAAAAGCCAAAGCGATTGAGGTTGGTAATATTTTTCCTCTGAAGACTAAATTTTCGGAGACTTTTGGGCTGACCTATAAAGACAAAGACGGCAAAGAAATACCAATTGTGATGGGCTGTTATGGGATTGGCATATCAAGATTAATGGGTACGATTGCTGAAGTTTACAATGACGAGAAAGGGATTATTTGGCCGGAAAATGTCGCGCCATACGATACGCATTTAATAGGAATTATGAATAATGAATCAAGGATTAAGAAAAGAGCGGATGAGGTTTATGAAAAATTAGAAAAAGCTGGAGTTGAGGTTTTGTATGATGACAGAGAAGATGTTTCCGCAGGGCAAAAATTTGCAGATGCGGATTTGATAGGAATTCCCGTGAGACTGGTTATTTCCGAAAAAACTCAAGATAAAATTGAATGGAAGAAAAGAAGTGAAGAAAAAATAGAACTCCTTTCTTTGGACGAGATCTTAAAAAGACTTAAAGCTTAAGGAGCGAAGGGGAGTTTGAGGTTGAAGATTTTGACCCACGCCAGCGCATAGACAACAACGAAAGTAAGCCCTCCCAAAATCCACACAATAGGCGAGATATGTCCATGCGGTTTGACTGAAATTGCTTGAGTTTGGGTTTGGGGAGCAGTTGGCGCTTGCGGCATTTGATGTCCGCCAGCTGGCAGAGGACTTTCAGGCTCAGAGATTGGAGCAACAGGCGTCGGCGTCACCGGCTTAGGCGAAGCCAGATGCTGGCTAATATCTGGGGGAACAGGAGAAGCTTTCGGAACAGAAGCAACAGAAGTCCCCATGACCCGTTCATAAACCTCTTTCAGCTTAGGATCCAATTGTCCAAATTGTTGCTTGTAATCCATAAAATCCCCTCTTATTTAATACTAGTTGTCTCGTACTTTATTTGTCAAGTAGTCGCAAGTTAAAAGTAAATTATTGAATAGGGTTGGGGGATAGAGTATACTAACCTTTGTGAAGATTATAGTTACCCACAGCTCACCGGATTTGGATGCAATTACATCTGTCTGGCTAATTAAGAAGTTTTTGCAGGGATGGGAAAATGCAAATGTTCAGTTCGTGCCGGCAGGAGAGCGCCTACGGGGAGCGAATCAAGAATCAAGAATTAAGAATCAAGGAGAAAATAAAGAAAAGAATCATAATTCATTATTCATAATTCCTAATTCTGCCATCGAATATATTGGCGGGAATGAGGTTGTGCATGTGGATACAGGTTTAGGGCCTTTGGATCATCACCAAACCTTATCCGATGCAGTTTGCGCAGCCAGTCTGACTTGGGATTATATAAGGGTTAACAGTTCAGAGTTTAAAGTTACGAATTCGGATAGGATAAAGCAGAAGATAGAAGCGATTTCAAGAATTGTCAAAGTTGTCGTTCAAATAGATCACTTCAGGGAAGTTTTTTGGGGCGACCCCACGGCTGATTATCACGAATTTGGGCTAGAAGGAATTTTGGACGGTTTGAAACTGCAAAAACCCGATCAAGACGAATATTATGTAGAATTTATGAGCAATTGTCTTGATGCGCTTTTGCATAATTTCGAAAACAGAATTTGGGCGGAAAGAGAGATAAAGGAGAACGGACAGATCTTTGCAACCAGTTTTGGTAAAGGTATCGGGTTTGAGACGATTAATGACGATGTTATCAAGCTTGCCCAAAAAATGGGTTATGTGATAGTTCTTAGGAAAGATCCGCGCAAAGGCTATGTAAGGGTGAAGGCTCGGCCTTCCCTCAAATCTCAAAAAAAGGACGGCATAGACTTGACGCTTGCCTATGAGAAGCTTAAAAAGATGGACCCGGATGCGACTTGGTTTCTGCATATTTCCAAAAAAATGCTTCTGAATGGTTCTGTAAAAAACCCCAAAATGCGTCCGACAAAACTAAGCTTAAGTGATATAATAAAGGTGTTGGAAGGCGTATAGCAATTGGCTCGCTTCGCTTTATAGCTTATAGGAGGCGCTATTTGCTATCTGCCATAAGCTATATGCTAGAGTGTGTTTTTTGCCAAATAAGAGATAGGGAGATTCCGAAAGAATTTACTTATGAAGATAGGGATATTATGGTTTTTCCGGACATTAATCCGCTAAAACCGATACATCTTTTGGTAATGCCGAAAAAGCATTTTAAGGATTTTTTAGATCTCAAGGATAAGACGCTTTTAGAAAAAATTAAAGATATTATACAAAAAATGATCAAAGAACAAGGGCTTGAAAATAAAGGATATCGTTTGGTAGTTAATGGCGGAGGAGCACAGATAATAAACCATTTACATGTCCATTTGATTGGACCGTTGGGAGGTGTTTAATTTATGGTAGTTGTCAGAAAAATGCCGGGAGACAGCGATGACGCGCTTATCAGAAAATTTTCCAGAAAAGTTATCAATGAGGGAATTCTTCAGGAAGCGAAAAGGCGCGCATTTTATCTAAAGCCTTCTTTGGCTCGCAAACAGAAAATACAGGATGCAAGAAGAGCCAAGAAGATTTGGAGCTAAGCTTATGGGCAACATACAAGTTCCAATTTTTGTGGAAAGCAGGTATAAGGTTAACAGAAGGAAGATAAAAGAAGCTGTTGACAACGTGTTGGGCAAGCAGGAAATTACAGGACCGGTTGAGGTTTCTGTGGCTATTGTCGGAGATAGGAAGATGAGGGAGCTAAGCCGCAAGTACAAAAACGAAGATAAAACCAGAAATGTTTTATCGTTTTCTCTGATGGAAGGAGAATCCGCGCATAATCCAGATGACGTTCTTAGGCTTGGCGATATAATTATTTCCTATCCGGTGGTAATAAAAGAAGCGTCCAAAGAAGAGATGTTGGTCGATGACAAAGTAAGCCAGCTTGTTGAACACGGATTAATGCACCTTTTGGGAATTAATCACGAGTAATATTTTCGATTGTTAGTTAACGGATTAACTCGTTAATGAATAATTGGATAATTTAATTATGGTATACTACCGAAAATACCGCCCCCAAACAATTAATGAACTTGACAATGAGGCTGTCAGACAGACTTTATTGGATGTTTTGTCTGGTAAAGAAATTCCCCATGCGTTTCTATTTACAGGACCAAAAGGGCTGGGTAAAACTTCCACGGCGAGAATTGTGGCAAAAATAGTCAACTGCGAAAATAACAGATTAACAATTAACAAGTTGCATTTAACAAAAAAAGGTCAAAAGTCAATTGTTAAAAATCAATCGTCAACGGTTGAGCCTTGCAATAAATGCGATCAATGTGTGTCAATAGCCAACGGCACCAATATGGATGTTTTGGAGATTGACGGAGCCTCCAACCGGGGAATAGATGAGATAAGGGATTTGCGGGAAAAAGTAAGACTTTCGGCACTAAGAGCCAAAAAGAAAGTTTATATAATTGATGAGGTGCACATGCTGACAACAGAAGCATTTAACGCGCTTCTCAAAACTTTGGAAGAGCCGCCAACTCACGTGATGTTTATTCTCTGTACTACAGAACCGCACAAAGTTCCGGCAACGATAGCTTCTAGATGTTTTCAGATAGCTTTTAAAAAAGCAGAGCCGTTGGAGCTTGTCAGATCGTTCAAGAGAATTGCCAGAAAAGAGAAATTAAATATTGACATAGAGGCTTTGGAGCTTATCGCAAGCCTTTCTGATGGAAGTTTTCGGGATGGAGTAAAAATTTTGGAAGAGGTGGTGGGTTTTGCCGGACGGAAAAAAATTACCAAAAAACTCATTGAAGAAAGATATCAAATATCGAATTTAGAACATCAAGTTTCCCAGATGATTAAATTTCTGGAGGAGAGAAATACGGCTTCGGCTCTAAAATTAATAGCAGAACTGACGAAACAGGGTTTGGATATGAAATATCTTCTGGAACAGATTATTGAAAAGTTGCACTCATTGCTTCTTGCTAGAGCCGGCGTAACCAAAGAAGCCAAAATTTTAGACAGCAATTTGCAGATAGAAGAAATTAAAACATTGGCTGAATTGTTGGTAAAAGCGCATCAGGAATTAAAATATGCGGTTTTGCCCCAGCTGCCATTGGAAATGGCAATTGTTGAATGGGGGATAGGGGAAGTGCCGCCGGACTCGCCCCGTCCGTTCAGCGACTCTTCTACTTCAAAAGCAGATCAATCTTTGAACCTTGCACGACAAGATTCCTCGAAGAAGAATTTGTCAGAAGACTTATCCAAGAGTTCGCTTCGCGGAGAGGCTCGCCCTGCGGATAAAAACAATTTTTGGATAAAGTTTATAGAGAAGGTCAGGCCATATAATCATTCGGTGGCCGGAGTTTTGCGCGGCTGTTCTTTGAAAGATTATAATGGAGATAAGCTTGTGATTGAGACCAAATTTAAATTCCACAAAGAGAGGTTGGATGAAAGGAAAGTCAGAGATATTTTAGAAAAAGCAGGAGAAGATATAACGGGTAAAAAAGTCGAAGTTTCGGTTATATTACGAAAACCCGCCTAAGCTTACCGTTCGCCTTTTGGGTACTATTCGTACACGGCTCACGGAGCGCTTGGTCGGCGGGCAAGGGGGGTGAGGATTTATGTTTAATCCGTTCAAGCAAATTGGGGATATCAAAAAAATGCGGGATCAGGCAATGGCGATTCAAAGAGAACTTCAGGCTGAAGAAATAGCAGTTGAGAAAAACGGAGTGGCGATTTTAATCACAGGCGACCAAAAAATAATCAGTCTTGCTTCCAACGGCCGTTCGGATGAAGATGTCAAAGAAGCGGTCAATGAGGCGATTAAAAAAGCCCAAGAAGTGGCAGCCCGCAAACTTTCGCAAATGGGCGGAGGTTTGGGAGGATTATTAGGAGGAGGAAATTAAAGACAACTAGCCAATATCCCTGTGTATAAGTTACGAAACATATTAGACATTTCGTAACTATGGATCATTACGCCAAA
>CAYPUE010000038.1:0-7017 GCA_964414015.1 uncultured Gammaproteobacteria bacterium | reverse complement strand
GAGTGCGGAATATCAATATTTGGATCTTCTTAAAGATATTTTGAAGAATGGGGAAAGGAAGAAGGTTCATAACGTAGCAGTTGGGACAAGAAATGTTTTTGGACGGCAAATCCGCTTTGATTTATCGAAAGGTTTTCCGCTTTTGACCACCAAAAAAGTCTTTTTCAGAGGAATAATTCACGAGCTTTTGTGGTTTATTAGAGGAGATTCAAACATTAAATATTTGGTGGATAACAACGTGCATATTTGGGATGAATGGGGATACAAGCGCTTCAAAGAAGCGCTAGCTAAAAGTTCAAAGTTCAAAGTTCAAAGTTTGTCGAAAATGACGCAGGAGGAATATATACAAGAGATAAAAGATTTACCCAAAAACGACCCGTTTGTAAAAAAATATGGGGAATTAGGTCCTGTTTATGGGGTGCAATGGAGGAAATGGCAAACATCGGACGGAAGAGTTGTAGACCAACTGCAATGGGCAATTTCTCGACTAAAAGCTAGGCCGGAAAGAAGGCATTATTTGGTTTCCGCTTGGAATCCTGAATTTATTTATGAGATGGCCGCCTCAAGAGAAAAAGCGCAGGTTCTGCCCCCATGTCATACTTTTTTTCATTTTTATGTCGCCAATGGCAGGCTTTCTTTGCAACTGTATCAACGAAGCGCTGATATGTTTCTCGGCGTTCCGTTTAATATTGCAAGTTATGCGCTTCTTACATTAATGGTGGCTCATGTTACCGGTTTTAAACCCGGAGATTTCGTCCATACTTTTGGGGATGTGCATATTTATGATAATCATATAGCGCAGGTAAAAGAACAGCTGAAAAGAAAGCCTAGAACTCTGCCTAAAGTGAAACTTAATCCGAAAATTAAAGACATAGATGATTTTACATTTGAAGATATTGAGCTTATTGGTTATGATCCATACCCGCCGATCAAGGGAGAGGTCGCAGTCGTTGGAGGATTTTCATAATGAAAATTAGCATTATTGCGGCGATGGATGAGAAAAGGGGAATTGGAAAAAATAACAAAATTCCCTGGCACATTTCGGAAGATTTCAAAAGGTTCAAAACTTTGACAAGCGGACATCCTATTATAATGGGCAGAAAAACTTGGGATTCTTTACCGATAAAGCCTTTGCCAAATCGTTATAACATTGTTATAACGCAAAATACTAAATACAAAATACCAGATACAAACGTTATGGTTATGCAATCTTTAGAAGAGGCAATTAAAAAAGCACAAGAGATCCTGAAACAAGTTCAGGAGGACAATCTAAAAGAAATATTCGTCATCGGAGGGGGACAGATTTTCGAACAAGCTTTGCCTTTGGCAGACAAACTTTATCTGACAATAATCGACAAAACTTTTGACGCCGATACATTTTTCCCTGATTATTCGAAGTTTAAAAAAGTAGTTTTTGAAGAATCGCATGAAGGCGGAGAATATAAATACAAATTTCAGGAACTTAAGAGAGATTAAGGACAAAGATACGCTATAGCGTAGTGTTGTACTAAATATTATTTTACTATTCTCATTTTTTGTTTTATTTTTTTAGTATATTTTTTTATTTTACCATATTGCAATGAGAGAGGCTATTCGATATAGTAGGGAAGAAATGAGTGCTTTAAAAACCGTTGATCCGGAAATCTATAAATTGATTAAAAAAGAAGAAAAAAGACAAGAGGATGTTTTGGAGATGATCCCATCGGAAAATTATGCATCCAAGGCAGTAATGGAGGCTTTGGGTTCGGTTTTGACCAACAAATATTCGGAAGGCTATCCCAAAAAAAGATATTATCAGGGGAATAAATACGTAGACGAGGTTGAAATTTTGGCTTGCGAGCGGGCAAAAAAACTTTTCGGCGTACCTTATGTAAATGTCCAGCCGTATTCGGGAAGCCCGGCAAATACTGCTATCTACTTTGCGTTGTTGGAGCCGTTTAAAGACAAAATCATGGGTTTATCATTGGCATTTGGCGGACATTTGACCCACGGATCGCCTGTTTCTTTTTCCGGAAAATATTTTAAAATCGTTTCTTACGAATTAAACAAAGACGGTTTTTTGGATTACGATGTGATAGAAAAACTGGCAGTTTCGGAAAAACCAAAAATTATTGTCTGCGGAGCAACAGCCTACCCAAGAATAATTGACTTCAAGAGATTTGGAGAAATTGCAAATAGAGTCGGAGCGTATCTTCTTGCAGATATTTCGCACATTGCTGGTTTAATTGTCGCGGGCGTCCATCCTTCGCCTGTTCCTTACGCAGATATTGTGATGACAACAACTCATAAGACATTGCGAGGTCCAAGGGGAGCAATAATAATGGTTACAGAAAAAGGACTAAAAAAGGACTCGGAACTGGGAGATAAAATTGACAAAGCAGTATTTCCAGGATTGCAGGGAGGACCGCATGATAATCAAACCGCTGCAATTGCAGTTGCCCTTTCGGAAGCAAGTAGGCCTTCGTTTAAAAAATACGGAGAACAGATTGTAAGAAATGCAAAAGCGTTGGCAGAAAAACTTACCGGATTTGGTTTTGATTTAGTCAGCGGGGGAACTGATAATCATCTGCTTTTGATAGATTTAACCAATAAAAAAGTTAATGGCGCGGTTGCGGCTTTGGCATTGGAAGCAGCAGGAATAGTGGTTAATAAAAATGCGGTTCCCAATGACAAAATGCCCAGATTTTATCCGTCAGGAATTCGTTTGGGAACTCCGGCGATTACCACTCGCGGGATGAAAGAAAAAGAAATGGTGCAAATCGCTAAATGGATAAATGAAGCTATAAATGAAGCGAAAGGTTTGGAATTGCCGAAAGATCCTGAAGCAAGAAAAATATTCTGGAAAGAGATAAGGGAAAAAATTACAAAAAACCAAAAACTCCTAGAAATTGCACAAAGCGTCAAAACTCTCTGCCAAAAATTCCCCCTCCCATAATATTTTTAATATCCTATAGTTGATTTTTTCCTCTTGCGATGGTAAAATTACTAACATGATTAACACAGAAAGAGGAGGAGAGTTTTGGACTAGCGAAGATATAACCGTTTTGCAAAGTTTTGAAAGCAATAGGACTCTTTTTGCCAGAGCAACAAGAGAATTATTCCGTGGTTTGTATAGGAAATATTTCCAGGGCGACGAAAAGGTATTGGAGATAGGTAGCGGAATAGGTTTTTTAAAAAGACATTTTCCCAATCATCAGGGCACATGGATTCAATTAGACGCTGAGAGTACCTTTTTACGAGAAGCTCAAAGGAAGCATCCTCAAGGAGTATATATGACCGCTTCTGCGTATAAGCTTCCTTTTTCCGATAAGAGCGTTGATGTTGTTATTGGGTTTAATGCTTATGATAATTTTTTTGATTTAGAGCCAGCCATGAAAGAGGCAGCGCGAGTCTTAAAGCAGGGGGGTCTATTTCTTCACATGATGGATCTTAAGCCCAATACGGAGGTTTTGGAAGCATATTTACGAGAGAAAAATTTTTCTGACGGAACGGGAAATGATTCACATAAATATTTCTCTGAAAGATTAGCTAGTACAGCATCATTATATTTTAGACCCGAAACTATTGAAAAGTTGGGATTCCTAGCTGTTGAAGCTGGAAAACGAACAGAACAGCAAAGACAAGAAGGAGCGTTTCTCTTTGCCAACTTCGCAGGCAACTTTCATATGGGAAGAAGCGCTGTAGCTCATAATTTTGAAAGTCTTTCGGTGCCGAAGCTGCCAAAAATTTTTCGTCCTTATGAAATAGTTAGTCAATTATTGGAAAAGAAGTTTCCTGCAATAAAAATCATAGAGCCCCCTTGCCTAGAAGTTGCTGCTATTTTTTATGTGCTTGCCAGGAAATAAAATCTTTTTCGATATTGCTAGTAAGATTTTTCCCCTGCCCTAAACTTTTCTGGCGATAACCTCAAACCAATTTCTCCTAAGCGCTTTTATTTTTAATTTTTTTAACGCTTGAATCAAGGCATTACTTTTTTCTCTCATTGTAAGGTTTTCCGGCACAAAAAATCCTTTTAGGAAACCATTTATAAACGCAGGGTAAAGCGAAATCGCCTCGAGAGCTTTCCTGTCTAGCGACACTTGTCTTGATGGTTCCCTTTTCTCTATAACAAAACCTGCTTTTTCTAACATGGAAACGTATTGATCTGGCGTGTGAACTTCTATTGGTTCTTCTTGCTTATTTCTTCTTAGATGCAATAAGGTAGCTGTTTTCTGTCGCCATCTGCCCCATTCCAATCGGCTCGTATGATCCATGGACTCTGTGGTAAATGAGCTGTTTAGGCTCAATATCCCTCCTCTTTTTAATATACTTGCCATGGCATTAAGTACGGCCATTTTATTTTCTATTCCTTCTATCTCATGTATGGCATCATGTATTGAAACGCCATCAAATTCTTCATCTGGGATTCTACCCTTAAGCAATATGCCTATATTCTGACCTAGCCCCTCAATAAATTCAATACCAATTTCTTTAGTGGAATGAATGGTTTTTCTTGCAACAGCAAGAGAATCTCTGTTGGGGTCAACTCCTATTATTAAACCTTTTCTTTTGGTTAATTCTGCCTTTTTCTTAAGAATTCTTGCAACTAATCCAGTACCGGCTGCAACATCAACAAAGGAAAAGTGGTTAGGTAATCGATGAAACCATTTCTCAATTAACGCTTCATTTGCTTGCACATATGCACGTGTCTTTGCAAAAGTCTCGAACGTAAGAGGTTTTTCTCTTTTGAATAATTCGGCAGTTTTTCGTATCAAGGAAAAAGGCTCGCTTCTTGGTTGAGCTTCGTGTGGCGACATAGCGAGCAATATAGCATATTAAATCGATAATATCAACTGTCGGGGTGAAAATTTATTGACAAAAGAATATTTTTTACCAGACTTCTACTCTTTGTCCGGTTTTTTCTGACTTCGCCATCTCAACAATAGCTGCTGTCACATTTTCCATAGAAGCCAGTTTTCCTGTAGGGGAGTCAGCTAAAATAGCGCTTATTTTTCTGTCCGAAAGATCTTTAGTTAAATCGGTTTCAACCAAACCCGGAGCAACAACATTAACTTTCACATTGAATCTTTCCGTTTCCTTACTAAGAGTTTCAGCCCAACCTTCAATGCCTCTTTTCGAAGCAGTATAATTGGACTGTCCGATATAGACATTAGTTGTTGCGGGGCTTGAGATAAAAATTATAGATCCGCTTTTCTGTCTCATCATTAGTGTTACAGCGGCTTGCGTTACAAAGAAAGGTGCGATTAAATTTGTTTTGATTACGCTTTCCCACTGTTCGGGTGTCATTTTGACAAAAAGAGCATCTGCTTTCGTACCCACATTATTAACTAAAACATCTAGTCTGCCAAATTTTTCAATCGTTTGCTGAATTATAAGTTCTCCTGTTTTGGGATCATTGATATCTCCGGGGACCCAAAGAGCTTGCCGCCCAAGCCTTTCTATTCCTTGTACGACTTCCGATGCCAGCTCTTTGCTATTTTGAGTAGATGATATAATTAAATTTGCTCCTTCTTTTGCGAATGCCAAAGCAGCTGCAGCTCCAATTCCGCGGCTTGCCCCCGTAATTACTGCAACTTTTCCTTCCAAAAGTCTTTCCGGAGAGGAACCTGCTTCATGTATGTTAGTCATAGTTTTGGAGAATAGCAGTGATACGTAAAAAAGTCAAGCCATTTATTGCATAGTTATTGCAACTATAAGACGGAAGTGATGAGATTCACAGCATGAGAACTCATAGACGGCCCATTCGCAACCGTAAGACTTTCAGGAGTAGATTTCCTCCCCAGCAAGAGGATGTAGTTACACGTTTAGAGCTTGAAAGGTTTAGGTTTGGCAGTCCGAGCGATGGGAATGGTGTTTCTAGGAAGATAGAAAAAAGTTTACTAAGAAAAGAAAAGGGCAGATTAGCTACAAAACAAGATTGGCATGAGAGAAGACAGTATCAATTGACAAAATTTTTACAATTGCGCGAAGAGGGTCATTTAACCCCTGAATGGAAAAGATTTGGGAAGGATCACGAATGGGAGATAAGAATGATTGAAAGAGAAAAATCGCAAGAACAAAACAGTGATTTAGAATTAGGTTTGCCTAGAAAAGAATTTTTTTAAACCCCTTCTTGTTTTTTCTGCATATTTTTGCTAAGATAGTTCAATCACTTCCCGATAAATACTTACTTGCTCGCGAGGCTTACATCCTCGCCTCGCAAGAGCGTATTAACGGGACAAGCACGCACATTCGGTTTTTAAAATCCTGTCCCGAGATTTTCAAGGGATAATTTGCCGAATGGAGGTTTAAGGATTTATTATGAGAGAAATTACACTTGAAGAATTGCTTGCGGCCGGATGCCATTTCGGACATCAGGTTACAAGAAGCAATCCAAAAGCCCGCGATTTCATCTTCGAAGCCAGAGACAATATCCACATTATTGATTTAGCCAAAACCAAACAAGGTCTTGACGATGCAGCTGCTTTTATCAAAGATTTAGCAGGTAAACAAGGAACAAGTCTACTTATTGTTGGGACGAAAAGACAGGCAAGGGGAATAGTTGAAGAAGCTCTTAAGAAAGTCCAAGGAGAGGGCGCAGTAGATGGCCTTTTCTATATTGTCAACCGTTGGGTGGGCGGACTTCTGACTAATTTTTCCGAAGTTTCCAAAAACTTTAAGAAACTGGAAGAAATTGAGGCAAATTTACAAAACGAGGAAATAAAAGCCAAATACACCAAGAAAGAAAGAGGCCTTTGGGCAAAAGATAGGGAAAAATTATTAAGCCTTTACGGCGGAGTTGCGGCTATTCCGGCCAAACCCGATGCGCTTTTCATTATAGATACTCATTTGGAGGAATTGGCAGTTAAAGAAGCAATGGTGATGGGAGTAAAAACAATAGGAATTGTCGATACCAATGCGGATCCAAATGCTGTTGATTTTCCGATTCCGGCCAATGACGATGCTCTCGGATCACTAAAATTAATTATAGACTATATAATGGAAGCATGGATCGAAGGTCGTAAACTCGCGAAAGAC
>CAYPUE010000037.1:0-7147 GCA_964414015.1 uncultured Gammaproteobacteria bacterium | reverse complement strand
GGGTTTACCCAAATTTTATGTTATCCGATATACCAAATTCACAGAAAGTTACCGTTATGGCCGGGGTGATGCTTGCCATACTCTTGTCTGCGCTTGACCAGACAATTGTGGCCACAGCCATGCCGAGAATTGTCAGCGAACTTAAAGGCTTGGAACACCTAAGCTGGGTTTTTACCGCCTATATGCTTGCCTCTACGGTGACAGTGCCGATCTACGGAAAACTGTCTGATATTTACGGAAGAAAATGGTTCTTTTTCGGAGGGATTCTTATTTTTATTGTAGGTTCAATTCTTTCAGGGTTATCGCAAAACATGACACAGCTTATCATTTTCCGCGGTTTGCAGGGAATAGGCGGGGGCGCAATGATGGCAAATTCCTTCGCTATTATCGGTGATTTATTTGTTCCGTCAGAACGGGGAAGATGGCAGGGAATGCTGGGCGGAATGTTTGGTTTAGCTTCTGTTGTCGGCCCGACATTGGGCGGATGGCTTACAGATAATGCTTCATGGAGGTGGAATTTTTTTGTGAATATTCCTGTAGGTATTTTGGCTCTTGCGGCAATCGGGTTTTTGATGCCAAAAATTACCTCAAGCATAAAAGAAAGAAGCATTGATTATCTTGGCGCTTTGGCCTTAACGCTTGGATTAGTTCCGTTTCTTTTGGCTCTTGTTTGGGGAGGAAATCAATATGCATGGAGTTCTATCACGGAAATTGGGCTATTCATGATGTCGGCAGTATTTCTTACCCTTTTTGTTATTACCGAGCGGTTTGCCAAAGAGCCGATTATACCTTTGGCGCTTTTTAAAAATTCCATCTTCACTATTTCAGTTATCATTACTTTTTTAACAGCCATGGGAATGTTTGGCGCCATATTATATATTCCTCTTTTTTCTCAAGTAGTTCTTGGGTTAAGCGCTACAAATTCAGGTACAATTCTTACACCTCTCATGTTTGCGCTAGTCACCGCCAGTATTATTTCCGGGCAAGTTATTTCAAAAACGGGGAAATATAAATCAATAGCGATATTTGGTATGGCAATAGTTGTGGTAGGGATGTATTGGCTTTCAACGGTAACTTCTGCGACTACGCAAATGGAATTATTAATAAGAATGATTACGCTGGGTGTTGGTTTGGGAACAACCATGCCGATTTTTACTATCGCGGTGCAGAATTCATTTGACAATTCCAAATTAGGGGTAGTTACCGCTTCAACTCAAGTTGCCAGAAGCATCGGAGGAACAGTAGGAGTAGCAATATTTGGGAGCGTATTGAATAATGCTTTAATGGGAAAGCTGCCTAAGTTCGCAATTACGAATATTAGCGCGAATAATTTACAGGGATTTCTCGATATATTTACAGGAGCAATTACAGAAGTTTTTCTTCTTGGTACCATTCTCATGGGCGCAGCTTTTATCGTCACATTTTTCCTGAAAGAAATACCGCTTCGAAAATCTCATGCTGCAAGGACGGTTCTTGAAGAAGCGGGAATTGAGGTGGCAGTGGAAGAAGGGGAATTCACTTCAGCTAGCGAGCCAAATCTAAGAAGTAAATAAATCCTGCCAGATAAATTATTCTTTGGGTTCGGGAGGAAGAAATTCTTCGCCGCCATTGTTAGTTTTATCAGTTGGTTGAGGATATTCTTCAGGTTTAAGCCAATAAACATAAGGACAGCCCGTGGCTTGGCGCGCAACTTTATCCCATCCCGAAGTGCTGCATTTTTTCATTTTTTTGCCATTGGCAGTTGTATAAAGAACTAGTTTTTGTCCGCACTGGGGACATTCTTCATCAAGGGGTTCAGTCGTACCGTTAATCCATTCGACGTAATCACAGCCAATGGCTTTCTTGGCTTCCTTATCCCAACTGCCTTTTTCGCATTTCTTCATTTTCTTGCCGAAGCGGGTAACTGCCAAAATTAACTTGCTGCCGCATTTGGGGCATTTTTCAGAAAGGATTTGAGGTTCAACTTCAAACCATTTGACAAAATCGCACCCCTCATTTTTTCTGGTTTCCGGATTCCATGAACCCTTGGAGCATCTTTGCAGTTTGCGTCCTGTTTTAGTAACAGTTATTTCTGCAAGAGGAGAACCGCATTTGGGGCACATTCCCTCTGGAGTTTTTTGTTCATTTGCTTTTGCCATAGGTCTCTATAGTACTGTGTTTAAAAGAAATAAGTCAAGGGGTTTTTGAATTGGGATGGGCAATAACAGAAATCTTCATTATGAGATTTGTTGCTAATTAATAGTTTTTTTATTCATGAAAAGATTTTTGTTTTTTCAGAGCGGCGATATAAACTCGATATAGTGCAAAATCAAATGCCGCGATAGGGGTACGCTTGGCGCAATTTATCCAAGTACCGAATTCCCATAGAGCTTCTGCTACTTGGCTATGGGAATGCACTGTACCATTTATTATGTCCGACGCTAGCTGAAGAAGCTTTTTCTCTCCTCCCTGAAGGGTTAAAGAGCTATCCATGGAAACGTTATTGTTGGGACATCCGTAGAAACTTGCTAAAGTTTTAACTGCAGTTTCAGCCTCTTCAATAGTGGGACTAGGTAAATCTGGATGTTTTCCAAAACCTTTTTCCATGTGCCAAATTATAAGTCTGCATTAATAGATTGTCAATAATTTATGCTATAATATTTCTGTGAAACTTTTTTTGGCTTCGGAAGTAAAAAATCCCCAAACAATTAAAAAACTGGAAGAATATATGGGCGGATTTAAAGGAAAAAAGATTGCTTATATTCCAACTGCCGCAAACGGTGAAGGATGGGGGTCTTGGAGAACAGGTGGATCTTGGAAACTGGCTCAAACACTTGACGCAGAAATTACTTTATTGCAATTGGAAGATTACTGGGATAAAGACGTCATTAATAAACTGAAGGAAAAAGATATTGTTTGGTTTGCGGGAGGCAGAAGCGGATATCTGATGTATTGGATAAGAAGAACTCAAATTGATAAACACATAAAAAGAATATTAGATAACGGAACTCTTTATTTAGGTTCTAGCGCAGGAAGTATGATTGTAGGGAAAACATTGGATGTAACAGGTTGGTATATCAAAGAGAATGAGTACGGGGCAAACGTTATTCCCGGTCTTGGTTTGGTTGATTTCGAGATCTATCCTCACTACAAAGAAGAATACTTAGCTGAAATAAAAAATCATTACAAAGGTAAGAAATTATATTTACTAAAGGATGGGGAAGAGATTGTTGTCGAAGATCATAAAATCACAGTTATCGGCGAAGAAAGAATAATTGCTAGTTAAAAGTAAACCTCGATAATATTTCCCAAACATTTATTTGTACTTTTTCCGAAAAAGTACCAAAACTCTTTGCAGGTGAAAGTCGGCGCTATTTTGCTCTGCTCATTTATCGGGTAATTTCACCCCTTCCTCAATCTCGCTTTGCTCGCTGAGGAATTCCCCTGATGCATTCGCTTCGCAAAACTTTACGGCCTTTGTTTCAATTGCAAATAATAGGAATGAAGATTTGACGGAGGTAAAATTCCCCAAACCTACATTGTAATTAGATTTAGGATTTCTTTTGGAGACAATGTTCCATCAATAAATTGAATGCCAAGGGTTTTTGCTTCTTCCTCATTTTTGTCTGCCCACTCGATAACCACCTGTTTTTGAAAGTCTGTTTTTCCCATAGGATTCGTTCGGCTTTGATGATCAAGTCTTTGGATAAGTATATCTTTTGGGACTTTGAGAAAATATATTTTGTCAAACAAACCTATCATCTTTGACGCATTGCCTGAGTTCCCAAATAAGTAGATATCAGGATTTTGTACAAGAAAATTCTTCAAGAATTTTCTATCCCAAAGAAATTCATGATTATCTAAGAACTCTTTTCCTGCGTCGTGAGGGAAGGGAACTTTTTTCTTTTGCCAATCATACCAACCACGTAATCCTTCTAACTCATCGGTATCAAAGGCATTTAATCCCATTTTTCTGAACTCTTTCGCAAGATAGGTTTTTCCTGCTCCTGATGGTCCAATAATTAATATTTTCATAGATCAATTATACCTTAGTATTTCAAATTACGATAATGCTCTCAAACACGGCTTTTTATTTCAAAATTCTGCTATAATCTTATATGAATCTTTCGGTTGGGATTGGGTGTTGCCGAATTAGGAGATAATTTTATTTTTGAGCTTCTTTGCCTCGGCAACAAAAAATTTCCCCATTGAATTTTTATTAAAGCGGACAAGCATTTTAGGTAAATCAGTAAATTCTTTTACGCGCATAAACTGGCTGGCAAGAGTTAATGGATCTATATGCCAGTCAAATTTTGCTTTAGCGTCCAAAATCAGTTTGTAAATTGAAAAACCTTTATTCTTTATTATGAAGTACAAATCAACGTAATCTCTGGCTCTGGGTTTCATAAACAGCGTATGAACTTTATTAGCTGTAATATCACGAATGCTATCAATTTGAATGTTTTTATATAGGATACCTTTTTCTATTCGAGGAAACGGGTAGTAGTTAAAATCAATTTTTAATTTATCGCCATCTTGGAAATTAAGTATGTATGTAAAAAGTCCAAGGAATTGAACTCTTTCAATATTTTGAATCTCAAGCTTTGGTGAAATTTTTTTCAAGAATGCATCTACCGCATTTGGGTCAACTTCCTGATGTTCGGAAAAAAGATCTATGTCTTCAGAAAGTCTATGATGCAGATAAAATTCCGCAAGAGCAGTTCCGCCCGTGAGATAAAAATTTTCGGTTATTGATTTTTCTTGCTGGATACATTCCAGAAACTTAAGTTGTTTGGGAGTGAGTATTGTTTTTCCCATAATAAATATTCCAAAAGGCGTTTCTTATATGGATCTATATTATTTTTAATCTGCGTCCAGTATTTAACTAGAGTTTTTTTTCGAAGTTTTTGTCCGTCCAAACCATAATTTATCATCTGGGTAAGTTTCCAGATGGTAAATTCTTTATTATTTCGCTTGAGTCTTTCTATATCCGTAGACCAAGTATACATATCTATATTATACCATTTTTTGGCATGTAATTCTTGCTTTTTGATGTTATAATCTTTCGATATGAAGCCTTATTTTGGTCTTGATAAAATTAAATTCGCTACAAGCGAAGCCACATATCAAAAAGCTGTTAACCTGTACGAATCGGGAAAAGTAACAGAATTCAAAAATGACATTGCTGGTTTTTCAGCAATAGTGCTGGGCACAAATCCTTATAAGGTTTTTGTCGGGAAACTTAAGTATGATGACGGTAGTTGTGAATGTTACCTTGGCCAAAACGACACATTGTGTAAGCATATGGTGGCTGTTGCAATCTACGCGGTTTTAGCTGGGAAACCACTTAAGAAAGAGGATAAAGAAATTATATATCAGCCCAAGTGCACTGATAAATTGGGCGAACTTTCAAAGGAACAGTTGGTAGCAGTTGATAAATCTTTGAAATTAGCATTGAAGTTCATTAAGCCATATCATGGACCTTCCAAACTTTGGTTTGCTTATCAGGATTCTCTTTTTGAAGGATGCAATCGTTTGTCGGCTATTATTTCAAAATTTCCAGTTGGGAATAAGGCTACAAGCTTGCTTGTGAAACTACTTTTGCAGCTGGATAAAAAATTAACTTCAGGCGGTGTGGACGATTCTGACGGGATTGTTGGCGGATTTATTGAAAATGCGGTAGGGGTATTGATAAAATATGTAAAGCTGAAACCCGCTTGTGCTGAATCCTTCAAGTTGCTTTTAGGTAAAGAGACCTGTTTTGGTTGGGAAGAGCCACTTTTGGAATTATACAAGCAAACGCAGTAAACCGAATTCCCACTTCGAATTCCCACTTGGAAGGTGGGAGCACACATTTGTACGGAAATCTAAAATCCCCCAAGTCCATTTAATTCTGCTATAATCTTTTTATATCCTCTTCTGTTGGCAGACGAACTCCGTGTACCCAAATTGGTTCTCCGCGTTTCTTGAGAATCTCCAAAATAGCGCTTTCATAATCGGGAACAGCAAGCTGCAGTTTTCCTTCAAAAAGAGTTCTTTGAACACTTCGTTTAGCTATTCTAACTTGAAAATCGTTGCCTATCTTTATTCCTTGATTTTGGTACTCATCCCATAAAGCCTTCGGAAAAATTAGATAAGAAAACCTGTCGGGAAGTATTTTCTTTTCTTTTAGTTGGACTAGACGTTCGAGGCTTTCAAATCTTTCTTTTGCAGATGTAAATAAAAAACGTCTTGATTTTTCGATTAGAGCTTCCATAGTTTCATTAATTACAATGATAAATGAGGAAGACACTCTTGGTTCTAGCGCCTTAATGATGGCTGTTTTTTCTCCTTTTTCCATTGTCATTGGAGAGGATGAGTAACCATAGGCGTGGCGCACATGATCATTGCTTTGGAAAAAACGTCCTCCTTGTCTTTCTGCCATTACTGGCAGTACGGAAATACCTCGAAGATATAAGATATGTTCTAAATTGCTGAAGAAATCTTTTGGAGTATCATACAGATGACGCGGGAAAATCAGCCTAAAAGATATAAAGTTATTTGAAGCCAAGTCAAAAGAACCAAAATAAGGCACACCTTCTTTTTGAAGTAAATCTGAAGATTTTAAACCAGTTGTTAATATGCTTTTAATAATCTCCGCTCGCCGTACTGCAACTTCAGTTGAAGCATCAATTTGAGATAATTTTTCTACAAGTAGAATTGTAGCATAACTTAAAAATATTTCCAAAGCTACAATTATGGTAAAATATAAAAATGAATTTAAGCGTTGGGATTGTGGGGTTGCCGAATGTGGGGAAGAGTACGCTGTTTAATGCGCTTTTGAAAAAGCAACAAGCTTTTGTTGCGAATTATCCTTTTGCGACGATTGAGCCGAATGTTGGTATTGTTCCTGTTCCAGACATACGTCTGGAAAGATTGACACAGATAACCAAAGATGAGGAAAAATTAAGCGGATTACCGCCGATAAAACCCGCTACGGTTAACTTTGTGGACATTGCGGGGTTAGTCAAAGGCGCATCGGAGGGAGCGGGGTTGGGAAACAAATTTCTGTCTCACATTAGAGAGGTGAGCATCATTGCTCATGTTGTCCGCGTTTTCACCGATGATAATATTATCAAAGAAGGGTCAGTGGATCCTTTGAGTGATTACAAAACAATTCAAACAGAAT
>CAYPUE010000036.1:4867-7480 GCA_964414015.1 uncultured Gammaproteobacteria bacterium | reverse complement strand
TTGGCAAATTTAGAAATTTCTATCACTTCGTCGTTGTATATGGCGATTTTCGGCCTTGGGATGTATCTTACTGTTTCGTCTGTGAAACTTCTTAATCCTGAAAACATGCTTATTCTAATAAGTTTCTTCGTCCTCTCATATCTTATCGGCTTTCTTTCATTTGTTACTCCGATGGGACTTGGAGTAAGAGAAGGAGTTATAGCTTTTGGTTTATCAAAATTTCTTACCCTAACCACAGCCGGATTTGCCTCTATTTATTCCAGAGTCATTCTGATACTTTCGGAGTTTATTTTTGTCTTGCTGTCTTTCTTATGGCACAAAACCAAACAAATTCATATGGCAAAACTGCAAAAATATATCTCATCCCATAAGCAGGAGCTTATGCTTTTCTTTTTCATAATTTTATACGTTATTTATTTCACTACGGCTTCTTTTCTAAGACATGCTAATTTTTATACCGGACGCTTTGATCTTGGAAATATGGACCAGACCGTCTGGAATACAATTCATGGAAGAATTTTTCAGTTAACTAATCCTAACGGTACGGAAATTATTTCCAGGCTTGCATTCCATGCGGATTTTTTGCTAATTTTACTTTCGCCTTTTTATCTGATTTGGGCTGATCCGAAAATGCTTCTTCTGATTCAAACGATCATTTTGGGGCTTGGTGCAATTTTTGTCTATGCAATTGCGAAAGATGTTGTCAGAAATAAAAACCTTTCTCTTGTCTTGGGCATCACATTCTTACTAAACCCTGCACTTCAGTTTACTAATCTTTACGATTTCCATCCGGTAACGCTGGCTACGACTTTTTTGCTTGGGGCTTTTTATTCCATCAGAAGAAATAAATATCTTTGGGGTTTAATCCTACTGTTTCTCGCAGCAATTTCCAAAGAAGAAATTTGGCTGGTTGTTGGAATTTTTGGTTTATATATGCTAATTTCTGCAAAAAATAAACTGCAAAAAATTCTAGGAGTACTGATTTTTATTTTGTCCCCGCTAATATTCTATTATCTGGTGACGAAAGCTATACCTTCGGCTTTGGGACAGCAGCACTTTGCGCTTTCGTACTATTCTGAATTCGGAGAGTCTCCGATAGGGATTATCAAAAACATCCTCTTGTCTCCTCAAAAGATAATTAAAATCATTTCCCAAAACGGCCAGTTGGACTATTTATTTAAACTTTTCGCGCCTCTAGGTTTTGCATCTATTTTCGCTCCTCTTTATTTAATTTTTGCTTTGCCTGATCTTCTGATAAATCTTTTGAGTAATAATAAACAACTGCACGAAATTTACTATCAGTATTCTGCGACAATTACGCCGTTTATTTTTATTTCCGCTATTTATGGCGTAAGAAATATCTTGAAAATTTTTCAAAAACTGCCTTTGATTATAATCGCTTTATTTATTTTATCAGCCACTTTTATTTCCGCTTACTTTTATGGTCCTTTACCCGGAGCCAAAAATCCCAATAATCTTATGTTTACCAAACCCCAAAATGATAAATTATTTATCGAAAATTTCCTTTCCCGAATTCCCAGAAAATATAGCATAGCCGCAACCAATAATTTAGGTTCTCATTTGTCCCATAGGCAAAACATCTTTACAATCCCGCAAGGACTGGACAAAGCAGATGTAATTGTATTCTTACTTAATGATCTTTCTGCCCAACCATCTTTAAAAGAACAAAAAGAAATGGCAGAAAAAATGAAGGGAGATAAAAAATATTCTCTTGTACTTATAAAAAATGATTTCGTCGTCTTTAAGAAACGCAATCTGACTTTGAAATAAATCCCTTGCAAATTTTACCTTTTGCTAATACCATATATGTATGGTGAATGTTGTTAAATCAACAGGAGAAAAAGAACAATTTAGCGAAGAGAAACTGCGGGCTTCAATTATAAGAGCAGGAATTCCGAAAGAAATTGAAAATCAGGTAATAAGCCACATCAAAACTAAATTGTACGACAATATACCAACCTCTGAAATTTATCGCCATATCAAAGAATTCCTAGGCTCTTCTGCCCGTCCATATTCGGCTGCAAAATATAGCCTCAAGCAGGGAATAATGGAGCTAGGTCCGACAGGATATCCTTTTGAAGATTTTGTAGCAAAAGTTTTGGAAAAAGAGGGTTACAAAACAGAGATTAGGTCTATCTTGCAAGGGAAATGCGTAAGCCACGAAATAGATGTCATTGCTCAAAAAGACGGAAGAAAGTTTATGATCGAAGCCAAGTTCCATAACGGCTTGGGAATAAGATCAGACGTACATGTTTCTTTGTATACCAAAGCCAGATTTGACGATATAGCTGAAAAATACAACCTTGATCAGGCTTGGCTTATAACCAATACCAAAGTTACTTCAGATGCCCTTGCTTATGCTTTATGCGTCAATATGAAAGTTATAAGCTGGAATTATCCGGAAAAAGAAAGCCTAAGGGATTTAATAGAAAAATCAGGATTGCATCCAATTACCGTTCTGACAACGCTCTCTGGCAATGAAAAACAAAAGCTTTTGGATAGCCACTTGGTCTTGTCCAGAGATATCTGCCAAAATCCAAACGTTCTTTCCGATCTTAACTTACCAAAAGAAAAACTGGAAAAAGTTCTTGC
>CAYPUE010000036.1:0-4767 GCA_964414015.1 uncultured Gammaproteobacteria bacterium | reverse complement strand
TTTGTGCTATAATTAGCTAGCAGCGCAGAAAATCTCTGGCTGTTTACCCTTCCGAAGCTTTTATCCATCGAAGACTTAGCGAAGGAGGGTTTTTATTATGGATAAATTCAAACCTGAAAATATCAGAAACGTTGCTGTTATCGCTCACGTTGACCATGGCAAAACAACGCTTGTGGATTTTATGCTCAAGCAATCTCATACTTTCAGAGAGAATGAGCCGGAAATGCAGCAAACAACTATTCTCGATTCCAATCCGTTGGAACGGGAACGGGGCATTACAATTCTTGCTAAGAATACCTCTATTTATTATAGAGATTATAGAATAAATATTATTGATACTCCCGGCCATGCGGATTTTTCCGGAGAAGTTGAAAGAACTCTCAATATGGCAGACGGAGCACTCCTTATTATCGATTCTTTTGAAGGGCCGATGCCTCAAACGAAATTTGTTTTGAAAAAAGCACTTGAGCAGGGACTTAAAGTAATTGTCATTATCAATAAAGTTGATAAGAAAAATGCCGATATTAAATCTGCTTTTGAGAAAACCAATGATCTTTTTCTGGAACTGGCAACAGACGCGGAGCAATTAAATTTTCCTGTGCTTTATGCTATCGGCAGGGAAGGGAAAGCAGCAGAAAAACTGGAGGATGTCGCCGCAAGTTCAAGTCTTAGTCCTATTATGGACACTATTATTAAGTATATTCCTGCGCCCAAAATTGAAGACGGACCGTTTAAAATGCTTGCCACAGCTCTTGATTTCGATCTTCATAAAGGCAAACACGTCATAGGAAGAGTCAGAAGCGGCAGTATCAAGAAAAACCAATCCGTAGTTTTGATAAAAAAAGATGGCAAACTAACATCTTCGAAAATAAACAATATGTATATTAACGAAGGGCTAAAAAAACGCGAAGTATCCTCTGCTTTCGCCGGAGAAATTGTCGAGCTAACGGGTATCGACAATGTAGAAATTGGAGACACCATAGCGGATTCCTCCGTATCACAACCTTTACCCAGAATCACGTTGGAAGAACCAACTATCAAAATTTCCATGTTTGCCAACACATCTCCTTTCGCAGGCAAGGAAGGGAAATTTTCCAACTCAAGGCAAGTATACGAAAGACTCTTGAAAGAACTTGAAACCAACATCAGCTTAAGGCTTGAAGTTAAGGACGACAAGTTTATCATTTCCGGAAGAGGAGAACTGCATTTATCAATTCTTATTGAAACCTTAAGACGCGAAGGCTATGAATTTCAAGTTGGAAAACCCGAAGTAATTACTAAAGTTGTGGATGGGCAAGAAATGGAACCGGTTGAAGATCTCATCATTGATGTTCCGGATGAATTTATAGGAATTATCACTCAAGAGCTGGGGACAAGAAAAGGAAAGATGATCAATATGGTCTCTGATGGAAAGGGGAATACCAGATTTGAATATAAAATCCCCTCAAAATCTTTATTGGGTATAAGAAGTACTCTTTTAACTAATACTAGGGGTACTGCGATTATCAATACTATGTTTGATAAATATGAGCCAATCACCCCGCCTATTCCAAAAATAAGAAATGGAGTTTTGATCGCTTCGGAGACAGGTACAGCAGTTGCTTTCGGTTTGGAAGCGGCACAGCAAAGAGGCACCACTTTCATAGAACCGGGTACGAAAGTTTATCAAGGAATGATTGTCGGATTAAATTCAAAAAGAGATGATATAGAAATAAATGTTACGAGAGAAAAAAAGATGACCAACGTCCGTTCGGAAACTGCGGATATCAATATCCCGCTAACGCCAGCTGTCATAATGAGTCTTGAGCAGTGCTTGGATTTCCTAGAAGACGACGAATTAATGGAAGTTACACCTCGAAACTTGAGGCTGCGCAAAAAATTTCTAACCAGGCTTGAAAGAGTCAGAACAGCAAGAAAATGAATCACTTGATTGATTTAACAAAAGCAAGAAAATATTTTACCGATCTTCTTCCGCAAGCAGGTGAAATTTTAAGAAAATATTTCGCTTCTCGTGATTTTACCTCTAGAAGTAAAGGGGGAGTAGATTTTACCACTCAAGCTGATGAAGAAATTGACACATTTTTAAGAGAGGGTATAAAAAAACAATATCCTAAAACGAATTTCTTAACAGAAGAAACTGCTCCTAAAGATTATTCTCTTTTCAGAAATGTAAATAGTCTTTGGGTTATTGATCCGCTTGATGGCACAACTAATTTTTCCCGTAAAAATCCTAACTTCGCAATTTCAGTTGGATTAGTTAATAAAGGAATTTCTAAATTGGGAGTCGTATATGTTCCAATGACGAAAGATTTATATTGGGCACAAGCCGATCAAGATGGCGCATTTCTTAATAGCAAACCTATTCAAGTTTCTTCAACTGATAGCATGAATAAAACAGTCTTCGCATGTGATTGGGCATGGGAGCTTGAAAAAAGATTAAACGTTGTTCGTTGGTTAAGTAATATCAGCATTCATGTTAGACAAATAAAATCAATGGGTAGTGCCGTAGCTGATCTTGCAAGTCTTGCTGACGGCAGAATAGATGCTTATATGCATTCAGGTTTAAAGCCGTGGGATGTAGCAGCTTCTGCATTGCTTGTAGAAAAAGCTGGCGGTAAAATAACAACTCCTACAGGCGCACGTTGGGATGTATTTACTCCTGATATTCTTGCATCCAACGGAATCCTCCATAAAAAAATCCAGAAATTAATAAAGTAAATACAAGGGCAAATTTAGGAGTTCGTATATTTAGCAATTTTCTTATTCTTTACTAAAGGGAAGAAGCTGAAACGGTCAATATCAAGAGCTAGATAAAAATCCTCTTTTGGAAATTCCGGCAATTTCGGATCGAAAAATCTCGATGCACGCGGGAGTTTTTTTAAATACTTAACTATGTCTTTTATATTTTTACGCCCCTTCCCGGTCAGCTCTCCTATTAAGTAATCCGCAAATGCATCATCTTCCGTTCCTTGCCCGTCCAGAGCAACAATTGATACTTTCTGATTTTTATGATTTGTTAAATAATTTACAATTGCTGATGCGCAAACGAAACTTCCAAAAATAATTTCCGCTGCTTTTCTTGCGTTAGTTATCCCTTGTGTCCCCATTGAACTTCTATGTATAACTATTTTGCCGCGTAAATTTTTTGCCTTGCTAACTTCGTAAGGCGAATTTCCATAGTCAAATCCATTAATCTTGTAACCCATCTCTTCTCCAACCAAAACGTACGATGGATTTTTTCTTTTATATTCGAAGGCTTCTTTTTTTGTGGATACGGGAATAATTTCCTTAACATTTTTTCCCAGAAGAAAAGCAGAAACCGTAGCTGCCCTAAAAATATCAATTATTACTGCTATACCTTTTGCTTGCCTTGCCCCTTCAACTCCAAACAATTTCTGAACCCGCATTAAACATATTGTATCAAAAAATAAAAGTTTTTCCGAAAGTAAATTAGTGCTACAATGGGCTGGCGATGAACCTTGCTTTTAGAATGCGGCCAAAAAATTTTAAGGAATTTGTCGGACAAAAACATCTCTCTTCCGAAGATGCTCTTTTAAGAAGAATCGTTAAATCGAATAATCCTTTTTCTCTAATTTTTTGGGGGCCTCCGGGCAGCGGCAAAACAACGCTTGCCCATATTATCGCCAATCAAATTAAAGCGGACTTTTATGCGCTTTCCGCTGTTGAAGCAGGCAAAAGTGATTTACAAAAGATCCTGAAACAAGTTCAGGATGACAAAAAACAAGGTAGGAAAGCCATACTTTTCGTAGACGAAATCCATAGATGGAATAAAGCCCAGCAGGACGTTCTTTTGCCATACGTTGAAAACGGAGTAATTAATTTAATCGGCGCGACAACCGAAAATCCTTCCTTTGAAATTATCTCTCCGCTTTTATCCCGCTCAAAAATTCTGGTTTTGAAAAATTTGGAACCAGAAGAACTTGAAATTATACTTGATAACGCTTTGAAAGACGAAAAAAGAGGCCTTGGTAAATACCATAAGAAAATTGAGAAAAACGCAAAAGAACTTCTGATACGTCTTTCTGGCGGAGATGCAAGAATTATGTTAAATGCTTTGGAAATTGCAGTAACCTCCTATAAACCCAAAATTATAAACGAACAGATTATCAAAGAAGTTTTTCAGACAAAGAGTGCAGGAATTTACGACAAAAAAGCAGACGAACACTACAATATAATTTCCGCCTTTATAAAATCTATGCGGGGAAGCGATCCTGATGCAACGCTTTACTATTTGGCGAGGATGCTTGAGAATGGCGAAGACCCCAAATTTATCGCCAGAAGAATGATAATTTTTGCCGCCGAAGACATCGGGCTTAGCGATAGGGGAGCCTTAATTCAAGCAAACGCTGCTTTCGAAGCGGTACATAAAATCGGCATGCCGGAAGCCCAACTGATATTAGCTTACGCTGCTTTATATTTAGCTTGCGCCAAAAAATCCAGAAGCGTTGTCAATGCGTTGGATGAAGCAACATCTGCTGCCTACGAATTCCCCAATGAGCCCATACCGTTGCATTTGCGTAATGCTCCGACGAAACTTATGAAAAATCTTGGATATGCCAAAGGGTATACGTGGAGTAAAAATTACGTCGGGCCAACCCATTCGACAAGCTCAGGGTCTTTTTTGCCGGAGAAATTAAAAGGCCGCAAATTCTTCAAACCAGAGGAAATAAAAAAATAAATTTGCTCACCCGGTTCCAAATTATTTAAAAGTAAACGCTTTTACTTGTTTAACTATGGAATTTTTAA
>CAYPUE010000035.1:0-7613 GCA_964414015.1 uncultured Gammaproteobacteria bacterium | reverse complement strand
ATATAAATAGTATGGTATAAATACTTACTTTGTATATTTCCATATAAAGGTAATGCACCTTGTGCATTTTTTTTGCTTTTCAAATGCCTAAATCTACTAAAAAACCAACAAAAGATAATTTTAAAAAACACCTTTCGTCTGTTAGGCAAAACTGGGGAAAAGAATATTCAAATTTACCAAAACTAGATCTTCTTGATGTTCAAAAAAGTTCATATAAATGGTTTTTGGAAAAAGGAATTGGAGATATCTTAAAAGAGATCTCCCCTGTTAATGATTTTACCGGCAAGAACTGGAACTTAACTTTGAAGAATTATCGCATAGGCAAACCGGGCAATTCTGCTGAAACATCAATATCTAAAGGAGTAACCTACGACGCGCCCCTTTACGTAAAAGCAAGCCTTTTAAATAAAAAAACAAACGGTGAAATTGATCAGGAAGTTTTCTTAGGCGATATTCCTCAAATGACAGAAAGAGGAACATTTGTGATAAATGGAGTAGAGCGTTCTGTTGTCAGCCAATTAGTGCGTTCTCCCGGAGTATTCTTTACAGCAGTGCAAGATAACGTTACAGGCAAAAAATTATTTATTGCCGAAATAAGACCGGTGCATGGTTCATGGCTTGAATTTGCAACAACCAGACACGAAACAATTACGGTAAAAATAGACAGACGCAGAAAATTCTTAGCAACCACTTTCCTTAAGGCAATTGGATTTTCTTCGGTAGATCAGATAAAAGAGAAATTTAAGGATATAGAAGACAAAGGGAAAACCTCATTTATAGAAAACACATTCCAAAAAGATGAGACTTTGGATTCAAAAGAAGCGGTTATAGAAATATTTAGGAAGATGCATCCAGGAGAACCAATTGTTTTTGAAAAGGTAAAAGAAAATTTTATGGACATGTTTTTTAATAACAGAAGGTATGATTTCGGAGAAGTTGGAAGATACAAAATAAATAAAAAATTAAAAGACATGCCCGGATTTGCGCCCTCCAATAGCAGAATTCTGACAATTGATGATATTATCGCTACGATAAATTTTCTCATTTCGCTTGCTCAAGGATATGATGGGGTTGATGATATAGACAGTCTTGCCAATCGGCGCGTGAGAAGGGTTGGGGAATTGGTTGCTACAACTGCTTTTAGAGTTGGAGTTTTAAGACTGGAAAGAAGCATTAAAGAAAGAATGAGTCTTATCCAGCCTGATATTCCTGTTTCGGTTGGAAACCTTATTAATGCCAGACCGATTATGGCGTCCATTAATGAATTCTTTAGAACCTCACAGCTTTCAACTATTCTAGATCAGACCAATCCTCTTTCCGAAATAGATAATTTAAATCGTTTGACTGTTATGGGAACGGGCGGAATAAGTAGGGAAAGAGCAGCCTTTTCCATCAGAGACATTAATAGCTCGCAATATGGAAGAATTTGTCCGATTAGAAGCCCTGAAGGTCCAAACATTGGTTTGGTTACGTATATAGCTTTGTATGCAAAAGTTAATAAATATGGATTTTTGGAAACTCCTTACAGGAAAGTAGTTAAAACAAAAAAAGGCAAAGAAACTCTGGTGAAGGCGACAGATGAAATAGTCTATTTGGCTGCTGATGATGAACGTGATTATTACATTACCCATGCAGGAGTTTTGGACGGAGACAAAATTTTGCAAGAACGTGTGCCTGTAAGATATAAAGGAGCATTTGCGGTTGAAGATAAGGCCAAAGTGGATTTCGTTGATGTTGTACCAAGACAAGTTGTAGGCACTGCGGCATCTTTGATTCCTTTCGTCAGTCATGATGAAGCCAACAGAGCTTTGATGGGAACTCACATGCAATGTCAGGCGGTTCCTCTCGTCGCGCCTGAAAGTCCTATTGTAGGAACAGATATAGAAGGTATGATTTCGGAAGTTATGGGCAGAGTTATAAGAGCACCATACGACGGAAAAATAATTTTTGCTGATGCCAATAAAGTTACTCTTAAAGGAAAAAATAAAGGAGAGGAGATAACTTATTTTATCGATTCTTTCAATAGAACGTCTCAAGCTACTGCGTATACACAGAAATCAATGGTAGTTTCAGGTCAAAGGGTAAAAAAAGGAGAGCTTTTGGTGGATGGCCCATCTTCAGATAACGGAGAATTGGCTTTAGGACAAAATTTACTTATTGCCTATGCATCTTTGGATGGTTTAGGTTACGAAGATGCAATTGTCATTTCAGATAGGCTGGTTAAGGAAGACACCTTGTCGTCAATACATATTGAAAAATATGAAACAGCAGTTGTAGAAACTAAATTAGGCCCTGAAGAAACAACCAGAGATATTCCAAACGTTTCCGAAGAAGATCTGGCGAATTTAGACGAAGACGGAATTGTAGTTTTGGGCAGCGAAGTTGGTCCGGGAGACATCTTAGTTGGTAAAATTGCTCCAAAAGGAGAAACAGAGTTAACAGCAGAAGAAAGACTGCTTCGGGCTATTTTCGGAGAACAGGCAAGAGAAGTTAGAGATACTTCCCTTATTGTTCCTCATGGAGAAAGAGGAACGGTTATCAGCGTTCAGATACTGGATAGAAAAAAAGGTGACGAATTAGAACCGGGAACAATCAGAAAAATTATTGTTGAGGTTGCGCAGTTCCGACATGTTGTAGTAGGGGATAAACTTGCAGGAAGGCATGGTAATAAAGGAGTTATCTCGAAAATTTTGCCTCAAGCAGATATGCCTTACCTTGCGGATGGTACTCCTGTTGACATCGTAATTTCTCCAATAAGCGTTTTGGCGCGTATGAATTTGGGACAGCTTTTGGAAGCTCATCTTGGATGGGCAGCCTCAAAATTAAATATCAAAGTAGGCATCCCTGCATTTGAGGGCGTAAAAGAAGATAGAATAGTAGCCAGCCTTAAATCCGCAGGCCTTCCTATTAACGGTAAAACTACTCTTTTTGACGGAAGAACAGGAGAGCCGTATGAAAATCCTGTTGTTGTGGGTATTGAATACATGATGAAACTTATACATATGGTAGAAGACAAAACTCATGCCAGAAGCACAGGTCCATATTCTTTGGTTACACAGCAGCCATTGGGAGGAAAAGCTCAAATGGGAGGACAGCGTTTGGGAGAGATGGAGGTTTGGGCTCTTGACGCTCATAGAGCAAAGTATATTTTGCAGGAAATGCTGACTATAAAATCAGACGATGTGGTTGGCAGAGCCAAAGCCTTTGAAGCCATAGTTAAAGGTGTTGATATTCCAATGCCAAGAGTTCCGGAATCCTTCAAGGTTTTGATAAAAGAATTGGCATCGCTTGCTTTAAAAATTATTCCTATCGGTGCAACAGTTGCCAGCGAACCAACTATTACATTGCAGGAAGAAAAAATAGAAGAAAAAGTGGAAGAGGAAGCAAAAAAGTTACAAGAGATATTAGGCGGTAAAGATGTGGCAGTCGCGGAAAATAATAATGTGAGTATTGGAGAAACATCGGAAGATAGCAAAGAGGAGAAAACATTATGAACTCAATTGACCTGAAAATGAAAGATATAACCATTTTGGACTTTAAAGCGCTAAAGATCTTAGCAGCCAGTCCGCAAGATATATTGGCCTGGTCATACGGAGAGGTAATAAAACCTGAAACCATTAACTATAGAACCTTAAGACCGGAAAAAGACGGCTTATTTGATGAGCGTATTTTCGGACCAACCAAAGATTGGGAATGTTATTGCGGAAAATATAAAAGAATTAGATATAGAGGGATAGTTTGTGACAAATGCGGAGTTGAGGTGACGCTGTCCCGCGTTAGAAGAGAAAGAATGGGGCATATAACTCTGGCAACTCCTGTTGCTCATGTTTGGTTCTTCAGAGGCGCAGCATCACCTTTATCTTTGGTTTTGGATTTATCTCAAAAAAGTCTTGAATCCGTAATCTACTATGCTTCCTATGTAATAGTAGACATCAATGAGTCAAAGAAAAAAGAATCACTGGAAGCCTTAGCTAAAAAAATAGAAAAGAAAAAGAAAGAGCAGACAGAATTAAAAGAAAATGAGATTAAACAAATAAATCAAGAAATAGAAGCCAAGAAAAAAGAGGGCTCTAATACTAAAAGAAAAAATGAACAAAAGGCTTTGATAGAACAGGAATTAGAACTTCTTAAAAGGCAAAAAATAGCTTCTGTGGAGGAAAGATATGGGGCGGAAAATAGAAAACAAGATGAGGTTTACGATGCTTTGCATAGACTATTAAAGAGCTTTAAAGTCGGAACAGTATTTTCAGAAGATGAATATTTTAGAATTCTAGAATACGATATTCCACTATTCTTCACAATCAAAACCGGTGCGGAAGGACTCCTGGATCTTCTTAATAAAATGGATTTTACATCCCTTATAGTAGAACTTAGAAAGGAAATAGAGAAAGCCAAAGGTCAGAAATACTTAAAACTTATTAAAAGATTGAGACTTATCGAAGCCATGAGGAAAGCTCAAGTTCACCCAACCTATATGATGATGACTGTTCTACCGGTTATTCCTCCGGACCTTCGTCCTATGGTTCAGCTTTCCGGCGGCCGTTTTGCGACTTCAGATCTAAACGATTTATATAGAAGAGTTATTAATCGTAATAACAGATTAAAACATCTAATTTCTCTTGGAGCCCCGCAGATAATTTTGAGAAACGAAAGAAGGATGTTGCAAGAGGCGGTAGATTCGTTAATCGATGTTTCTCAAAGGGGAAGTACTATTGTCAGCTCGCCTCTTAGATCTTTGTCAGACATGTTACGAGGAAAACAGGGGAGATTTAGACAAAATTTGCTAGGAAAAAGAGTTGATTATTCAGGCCGTTCTGTTATCGTAGTTGGTCCCCAGCTTAAACTTTCACAATGCGGACTTCCTAAGGAAATGGCGTTAGAAATGTTTAAGCCATTTGTACTTAAAGAGGTTATAGTTAGAGGATTTGCCCCAAATATAAAATCTGCAAAGAGATTTATTGAAAAGCGTCCGCCGGAAGTATTCGACATTTTAGAAGAAATTACCAAAAATCATCCGGTTCTTTTGAATCGTGCGCCAACTCTGCATAAGCTTGGCATTCAGGCATTTTACCCAATATTAATTGAAGGTGCAGCTATTGCCTTGCATCCTTGTGTCTGTGCAGGTTATAACGCGGATTTTGACGGAGACCAAATGGCTGTGCATATTCCTCTTTCAACTAAAGCACAAGAAGAAGCAATAACTCTGATGATGCCAAAACACAATCTTCTTAAGCCTGCAGACGGAAGTCCAATTACTCTTCCCAATAAAGAGATGGCTGTTGGAACGTACTATTTAACAACTATAGATGAATCAATAGACAAAAAAGAGCCATTAGTATTTAAAGACAAAGAAGATGCTCTTTTGGCACATTCTTTAGGTAAAATAAAATCCAGAGAACTCATAATCTTGAGAATGGATAATAAAAACATAGAGACAACTGTTGGAAGAATTTTATTCAATGAAAGTATACCTGCATCCATTGGATTTATAAATAAGCCCATTAACGCATCCGGAATAAAAAGAATTATCACCGAAGCGATTGCGAAATGCTCTTTCGATGAGGTTGAAAGGTTAATAGATGCAATTAAGACGCTCGGATTTTACGGATCTACAATATCAGGCATATCGGTTTCGGTTTTTGATAATGAGATGATTAACGAAAGAGAAAAACTTATTTTTGAAGCAGAAAAAAGAGTATCGGAAATAGAGGTTGATTACCAAAAGGGACTGATTACCGTAGAAGAAAAGAAACGTTTAGCAAATGATATTTGGCTGAAGACTACAGATAAAATAGCCAACCTTACTTGGAATAATCTTAAGGCAACAAATTCTATAAAAATGATTATTGATTCCGAAGGAGCAAGAGCCGGTAAGGAACAATTAAAACAGCTTTCCGCAATGAAAGGACTTATTCTTGATCCATTGGGTAAAATCGTTGAGCTGCCGATAAAATCCAATTTTAGAGAAGGCTTATCCATTTTCGAGTACGTTGCATCCGCTCGAGGCTCAAGGAAAGGACTAACAGATTCAGCTCTAAAAACAGCTAATGCAGGATACTTAACCCGCCGTCTAGTTGATGCTTCCCATGATGTGATAATTAGAGAGAAAGATTGCCAAACTACAGAAGGAATAGTCATCAATAAAAACGATAAAGAGAGAACTGCTTTTTTCGAGCAAAGGATTTTGGGCCGTACGCTTAGCGCAAATGTAGCTTCCAAAAAAACCAAAAAGATAATCGCCAAAGCCGGAGACGAATTAAATGAGGAGAAAGTAAAATTAATCGTAGACCATAATGTTGAGGAAGTGACCGTCAGATCTCCGCTTACTTGTAAATTGGAATATGGAATTTGTTCTTCATGCTACGGTTGGGATTTCAGCACCAGAACAAAAGTCGCTTCAGGTTTGCCTGTTGGTATAATTGCAGCACAGTCAATTGGGGAACCGGGAACTCAGCTTACGATGAGAGTCAGGCATTTCGGAGGAGTTGTGATGTCTGATGTTACCCAAGGTTTGCCAAGAGTAGAAGAATTATTCGAAATGAGAACTCCAAAAACTCTATCTCCGATAGCAGAGATATCAGGCAAGGTGAAAATTGAGAAAGCAGAAGATGGCTATATTCTAAAAATTAGGAGCACAAAGGTAAAACCCATACAGGAAGTTGAATATTTCATACCTTTAAATTCTACAATTATAGTTAGCGATGGGGACGAAGTGGCGATCGGCACTCATTTGGCAGAAGGGTACATCGATCCCAAAGAAATTTTGAAGATTAAAGGTTTGCAGGATGCTCAAGCGTATGTTTTAACCGAAGCTCAAAAAGTATACGAATCTCAAGGAATTACTATTAACGACAAGCATTTTGAAGTAGTGCTGCGTAGGATGTCAGATAAGGTTATTGTTGAAACAGTTGGAGATACATCTCTTATTCCCGGGGCATTTGTCACAACCAATAAATTTGAAGAAATAAACAAAGAAATTCTTTCCGAAGGAGGAGAGCCTGCAACAGCCAGACAAACGGTTTTGGGTATTACGAAATCCGCTTTATATTCTGATTCTTGGCTTTCCGCAGCTTCATTCCAGGAAACAACGAAAGTATTAATGGAAGCCGCATTGGAAGGTAAAATAGATAGCCTTGTCGGACTTAAAGAAAACGTTATTATCGGAAGACTTATTCCGGTTGATGGTAGCTACCCCGATGAGGTATAATACCCTAAATATATGCCAACATTATCACAACTTGTCAAAAATGGAAGAGCCAGAAAAAGCAAAAAAAGTAGGTCAATAGCCTTACGTAAGCTTTTTAACGCCAGAGAGCGGAAATATAGAGCCATAGTGGCTCCGCAAAAACGGGGAGTGGTGACCTTGGTAAAAACCATGACTCCGAAGAAACCGAACTCGGCTTTGAGAAAAGTTGCCAGAGTTAAGCTTTCCAATAAAATGGAAGTAACAGCCTATATTCAGGGCGTTGGCCATTCCTTGGCAGAACATGGAATAGTTTTGGTTAGGGGCGGAAGAGTTAAAGATTTGCCCGGAGTAAAATATCACATCGTCCGAGGTAAGTTTGATCTTTTAGGAGTTGAAGGAAGAAAAACATCCAGAAGCAAATACGGAG
>CAYPUE010000034.1:2538-7753 GCA_964414015.1 uncultured Gammaproteobacteria bacterium | reverse complement strand
TTATATCCTCTTGTTTTAATTGTTTGAATCTCAAAACCTGCTTTTTGCAAAAGCAATTTGTTTCTAACCCTTGCCACTAATCTATCTATTGCCCAATCGGAAACACCCAGCTCCTCTACTTCCGGCCAAACCGCTTCGATTATTTTTTCCCTCTCGCAAATCTTACCAAGGTTTTCTTTTAAGAAAGTAAAGAGTAAATTTTCTTTTTTGGTAAAATCTGCCATTGAAGATTGAGAGCTTATGTCTTTTTGCCGAACGAAATAGTCCAAAAGCGGACTAAAAAGTTGAAGAGTTTTACCTTCTTGACTGATTAAACCCGTATCCCAAAGATATTTTGCTCTTGTTCTTTCTTTTTCTCCTATCGGCTCTTTTCTGATTATTTTAAGAAGGGTTGTTTTTTCATAATCTTCCAGGCTTTCCCAAAGCTCTTCTGATTGTAAGCCGATTCTTTCATCGCAAGAAAGCAAATCGAAAATCTCATCTTTAGATTTAATAACCTTTTTTGTTTCGTGCAAAAAAATTAAAGCCAGCTGTAAGTACTGTACGTATCCATCAACTATTTCAAAAAACCATCCTTCCAAGGATGGGGGAATAGAAAGTTTATAGCGATCGGTATAAGTTTTAAAGATAATATTTGCATCTTCTTTTTCAGCCGGTTTGATATATAAGTCTTTCGTAAAAAGCGAGAGGGAAGGTTTTTTAAAAACAGTAGGCTCAAGATCGGAAAGTCCGCGGAAACTGGTAAACACGTAAGATAGTTTATTGTTAGTCACATCTTTTAATCCCTGAAGATTTCCAAATAAATCCGCAGTTACAATATCCTTAAGCCTATCGAAGCGAATAAAAAATATTGTGGGCAGAATATTTTGCTCCACAATTTTACTAAGACTTTTTCTGATACTTTCTATAGTTAAGAAAGTATCTTTTGATTGAATACAATCCAGAAACAAAGTTTCTATATATTTTTTAATCTGCTTACTTAATGATGATTTTTCAACCGCATCGGAAATTCTTTTCAAAGTCAATATCCAAAAAGGAAAAACTTCTCTTTCTACCAAATCGTTTAAGTCAACTTTAATAAATAAATGTGAATTTCCATCCGCTATATAACTTTTTACAACATCTTTATGATGTAGAAAAAAACGAAGAAAATTGCTTATCCCTACCCTCTTCATCCCGATTAAGACAACAGAGTTACGCTCTTTCAAAAGCTGTCCTAGGATAACGGCATCTTTTTTTCTAAAAGCGATTGGGTAGGTAGACTCGATAATTCCATTTTCCATACAGGTTATTCTAATTGATTACGTAGCTTATTAGCAATATCTGTTTTTATTTTCTGGCAAAACTTACATTTATATCCTTGTCTGTCAAAATAGAATCTTTAAAGCTTAAAATGTTATTCTCGTCTTTAATATTTGCAGGTTTATTAACTATCCTAAACAAAGACGGATATGAAAGTGTAAAATTAAAAGGGTAGCCATCAACACCCGGCTGTTTAAAAATCCGAAGATCATAGGAGAAAAGAGGACTATCTGAAGATATTTTTTGCAGAAGTGTATATTTTGCAGTTATTGTTTTTATTGTATCCGCAGAAACTGTTATAAGAAAGCCATATATTGTTTTTCCCTGCTCTTCGTCCTTCTTAACTTCTATACCTTCTTGTTTGGAAAAACTTTTCGCTTCATATATAACCGGGTCTGTTATGGCAGTAAGCACTTCCTGTTCTTCCCCGTCTATTGCTACTGAAGATAATTTTGCGCCTGTTGGTAAAATTAATCTTAAATAGTTTTTATAATCTCCTCCAGGCCAAACCGAATCTTTGCTTGTATTTGCGTATTTAATATTAAGCTTTACTGATATTGCGCCGCTAGTATCTATTTCTGCATCATAAGAAACAAGCCTATACATAAAATAATTTACCTTATTAACTCCTAGATTCGCCTCGTTAATTCCCAGAAAATCATTTATAGAATTTTCTGCCGATTTTCTTTCGTCTATTAAAGTTGACGACAGGTTATTTATGGAAAATATTTTTTGTAGATTTGGGTCATTAAAAGCAAACACCACGTGTTTTTCCGATACAGAGTCTGCGAGGACTTCAGATAGAGCTAAGTAAGGAAAAGTTTTTTTTGAACTAAGTTCAAGTTGTATTGCTAAAAATAAGGCTCTTAAAAAATCTTTTTTTTGAGTTGACCCGGGAAAAAAATTCTTTTCTGCATGCGACTCTGCAAGCTGAAACAGATTATTTCCGCTGACAGTTTCTTTATAATCAGCAACATATACCGGTCCTATAACGCTCAAAATGTTTTTAACGAAAGTCAGATCTATCCCAATTACTCCATCTACCATTTTCCCTGTTTCCGCATTTAGTAAAAATGCTGAAACAGATGCTCCTCTTGCGAAGTCAATATTGAAGTTACTGTCTCTTAAATACCAATGTACTGAAGGCAAATAACGTCTGATTGGGAATGGCGGCTCTACGTGTCCTTTTAACTGACCGTCCGCATCATAAACATCATTAATTGAGAAATCGGCAATTCTTCCCTTATCTAATGTCAAAAGCCCATAGGAACCAATAAACCCACCACCCGGCCTTAACTCCATATTATTTTGAAAAAGGACTAAATAATTTTTTTGTTCATCCAGTCCAAAAATGCTTAGTAAAACATCTACTGTTCCTGAAACTAATTTCGATAGATTGGAAACTTTATCGATTTCTTTAGATATATCTTTTGGCAGTCCTTCTATGGATTTTGTCTCTTCGAACAAAACCACTGCGTTTTTGAAAAGATTTACTCCTTTTAGGAAGTCTTCCTTGGAATTTGCGCTTTTATTTCCAAAAACGTTAAGTATACTATTCGAAGCTTCCAGTGTGTAAAGTATTGCCGAAGAAACATTTTGTCCGAAATCAATATAAGTAGAAAAAATAAAGTTATCTCCAACTCCCAAAATTCTACTCTCAAGCCCTAGGGGAATTGATGTCTGTTTTGCAACCGTAAAAAACGATTTCGATAAGCTGGCAGCACTTTTGGCAGCCCCAAGACTGCCTCTGTCAATTGCATTTTTAGAAAAACTAAGCAAGGAAAAACCCAACAGAGAAAATAATAGAGTTGTAAAAAAGGGAATAATCAGAATAACAAGAGTATAAAATAAGGAAACTAGAAACGGGAAATAAATTTTTTTCGTCTTTTCATAATCTACTGTTACTTCTTCTCTGACAAAAGGCATACTCATATACTCTTTAAAAAAACTCTTAATTCTTTCCCCTACCGGATACTCTTTTAATAAAAACTCTCCATTCAGGTTTTCGAAATTTTCTTTTTCTATGTTATTTTTGTGGGCACCAAAATCTATACTAATTTGCGGATCTGCTTTTTGTATCATGTGAGCAAGAGAAATAAGGGTTATGGGTGATTTAGGAAAAAGATAAAAAACATTAAAAGTAGATTTCCCAAAAATAACTTCTAAAATTTTTGATGTGAAATCATCTGTAAAAACTGGGTAAGTTTTTAGCAAGCCGTCTCCTGGAATTTCTATTTTACCCGTGGTTTTTGCTTGATAGAAAAAATCATTTAGGAAAGACGTGAAAAACGAAGACATAGACACCTTTTTCCCAAAAAGATCACCATAAATTATAATTTTTCCAATTCTATAGGAGTCTAGAATTTTTAAAACATTTCTGCTTTTTCCCTCTTTTCTTTTGGCTAAAAAAATAAACTCCGCATTGTCTTTGTCTGACTTTTCTAAAAATTTAGGAATAAGCTCTTTTGTCGTATCGCTTTTATCATCAACAATTATTAAATGTGAATATTTTGCGTCCGGAATTATTGGAAATTTTTTGGAGTAGGGGATATGAATTATGCGAGCTCTACTTTCCGTTAGGATTTGCGGTTCTTTTAAGCTGACGAAAACAACTTCGGAGGATTTAGCAATTTCTTCGCACAACAGTTCTCCTATTATTCCTATTCTATCCAAAATAAGGATTGGGAGGCTTTGTTTTTGCTCCTCGATGCTTAAGGCAGGTTTCTTCATTAAGTCTATTTTAGGAGAATTAAATTAGGTTGTCTAGCGCTTTATTGACCATTTCATCTGCCTTGGTATTTTTTTCTCTCGGAATATGGTTATAAAAAATTTGTGATTTAACTTGAGCTTCTTTTTCTCTTACTTCATAAAGGAGCGTTCTCAAGGATGGGTTTTTTATTTTAAATAAACCTGCGATTTGAGAATAAACAAGTTTGGAATCAAGAAAAAAATTAATTTTTGGATTTTTACCCAAATTTTCTTTATTCGCCAAGAGGTATGATAAAGCTTCCAAAACTGCCTTATATTCTGCAGCATTATTGGTTGCATTGCCGATTCGTTTTCCGATTGAAACAATTTTTTTGCCGTTTTTGTCAGCCATATAAACCCCAATTCCCGCAGGTCCGGGATTGCCCCTTGATCCTCCATCGGTAAAAATATTAATCTCTTCCATCATTTTAATTTCCCCCTCTAATAAAATTCTAACAGAAAAAAACTTATTTGCCAAAGAAAACTAGCTCTTTCGGAAATTTTTCTTATATTCTATATAGGATTATAGGATAGATTGGATAAAAATAGGGGCAGTGTAATAAGAAAGTTAAGCTTCATGTTTTCTTGACCAACACAATCCAAATGCTAATGCCAAAAGAAGTTGTCCCTGCTGAAGAGTGAGAAAATAATGATCAAACATTCCCAAGATTAAAACCGAAGAAAGAATAATGAATAAAGAATTATGCTTGCCCTGAGCGCTTGCGGTGAGCAAAGTCGAACCGAAGCCGAAGGGAATTAAGGATTGGTTTTTATTTATTATTCTTTTATATGTAGCGAAAATAAACCAAAGAAAAAAGCCTAATCCAATTATTCCGGTTTCCGCTGCGATCAGAAGAAAAATATTATGAACCGGCTGAAGATAGAAAAGGGGAGTACGCGATGTTTGATACGAAGGGAGATTGATTAAAAAATTATTAAGACCAACTCCAAAAATCGGATGGGCTTTAATCATTGATGCTGAACTGTTAATAAGGCTTTCTCTCTGAACTATTGCTTCATCCGATATCCTTAATTCTGTAAATCTCGCACCCAAGGGGGTTGTTAGCCCCAAAAGTAAAAAGCCAGCAATGAGAAGAATTAAGAAGTAAGAATTATGCTTGCCCTGAGCGCTTGCGGTGAGCAAAGTCGAACCGAAGCCGAAGGG
>CAYPUE010000034.1:1314-2438 GCA_964414015.1 uncultured Gammaproteobacteria bacterium | reverse complement strand
TATGGACGAAGAGTTAAGAAACCATTTAGGGATGCGTTTGCGATTCCTGGAGTTGTTAAGTTGAATGTCCTTTCCCCAAAGAAATAAAATATGCCTCCCAATGATGCCTGCTGAAAATATTGAGCGATTGCTAATAAAGATTCAAAGATAATACCTGCTGAAAACAATAATGCAATATTTTTCAATTCATATTTTTTGAAATTAGTTGCAATGTAAAATCCTAAAAATAAAAATTCCAAAAACTTTAATAGACCATAAACTCCAGCCAATGGGTTTTTTGAAATAAAAATTCCAATCAGCAAAAATGCTAATAGAAAAAATAATTTGAAATTAAAAGTTTTAAATTTCAATTCAAATTTTAAATTTAAAATTAAAAATTCAATAAACAGCAATAAAATCAAAATGTCTGTAAAGTATAAGGTGGGGGAGAGATAATCTACTCGTATTCCGGAAACTATGGAAAAATCAGGCCAAAAATGTTTACCTAATTGCGTGGGCAAGAACAGAATTAAAAGGTAAAAAATTAATTTCTCAAGATTTTGGACTGACCACCAGAACCCTGTCCCTGCCTTCGCCTTGAGACTGCGAGATGACTTTGTCATCGTTCTGAAGTAATAAATGGATAATCCGCCGCTCCCAAGACTTAAGCTGCGGCAAGACTATTTCTTTGCCTTCGGCGAGCACACGATCTTTAGTCTCCAATGCCAGATTCTTTAGCCAATCCTCCCTATTTTTCTTATAATCTCCAACATCTATTGAGATACGCAGAAACTTATCTAGTTTCTTGGCAACAGCCAAGGATAATATTAGCTGTAGCGCTTCCAGAGTATCGCCATGGTATCCAATTACAATACCGCTTTCATCCGTTGTTAATTTTATCTCTATTAAATCTTCTTTCTCTTCTATTTCAAATTCACTCTTGACTTCCAGAAGATCGAGAAGTTCTTTTAAAATAGATTGTATAATTTTCTTCTCTTTAGCTGTCATTTTTTATATCTTATCTTGTCCTAATATTTTATTTTTCCAGGATGCCAAACCGCCTAATCCTAAAATTTTGTACTGCTGAATAATACCAAAAATTGTAAAAGTATTCCAGTATAAAGATAGTCCTATTGAGAAAGTAT
>CAYPUE010000034.1:0-1214 GCA_964414015.1 uncultured Gammaproteobacteria bacterium | reverse complement strand
CCATCCATCGGTTAATTTTAGCCAGTTAAAGTAAACGATTTTATTAATTTGAGAAACAACCATATCTTGCTTTAAATCTACTATCTGCTGAAGCACATAATACAAAGCCCATATGACAGGAAGCTGCACGATTACAGGCAAGCATCCTGCAAGAGGATTTATTCCTCTTTCCTTATAAAGCTTCATCGTTTCCACTTGGAGTCTTTTTGCATCACCCTTATGAATTTCTTTAAGCTTAGATATATGGGGAGCTGCTTCCTGCATCTTTCTGGATGCCCTAAGCTGTGATGATATCAAGGGATAAAGTATAAACCGAATTATTACAGTTAAGCCGATTATGGAAAATCCAAGAGTATATGGGATATGAATATATAAAAGAAGCTTATAAACCCCGATCAAAATATTTAAAATCGGCCAAACCAAAATAACATTAAAAAATGATGGATCTGTCATAATATTTAACGGCAGTTAATAATTCTAGCTACAGAAAGGTATCCTCCTTTTAAAGCTCCGTATTTTAGAATAGATTCTTTTGCATATTGCGAACAAGTAGGGGAAAACCGGCAAAACTTATTAATTCCAAGAATGTTTTTTAAAACTGTGGAAAATATTTTTTGATAAATCAAAATTAATAAAAGTAAAAAATATTTCATTTAATCAGTCTTTCTTTTTCTAAGATATTTTTTATGGGTAAATAAAAATCCGTTCTTATCTTGTCTACAGCTTCTTTTTTTAGTATGAAGAGTATATCATATCCGGGAATTATTTTATCCCAAAGCTCTTCGATAACAGACCTTATTAACCGTTTAGCCCTATTTCTGTCAACTGCTCTTTTTGAAACCTTTTTCGATGCGACAATTCCCATCCTGTTAGTTAAGAGCTTGTTTTTGTTGATTTTTATCCAAAAAAACGGCAAACGTATCAAGTTGGCATTTCTTAAATTTACAGTCCTGGGAAGTCTATATTTTTTCTTAAGCATTTAAACAGCTAGCCGTGTTCGTCTTTTTCCTCTTCTTCTTGAAAGAACTTTTCTTCCGCCGTGTTCCTGCATTCTGCTTAAAAATCCATGCTTTCTTTTCCGTTTTACTTTTTTAAGCTTTATAAACTTTTCCATAATGGAATAAAAGTATAACAGAATTCTAATTTTGTTTAAAGAGGCAAAAAAGATATGGTTGTATCCAGTTTCTCCTCTTGACAAAAAGTTATCCACATAG
>CAYPUE010000033.1:3914-7789 GCA_964414015.1 uncultured Gammaproteobacteria bacterium | reverse complement strand
GTCAAAGAAGGAACTGATGTAGCGTTTGACAAAAATGAAACAGTTATCGCAATTCTTACCGGACATAGTCTCAAAGATCCTGATTATACTGTCCGTTACCATCGCGGGGAGCTTTACGAGGAATTTATTACGGAGACTAAAGTTATACGCAAGAAAGGACCGATAAAATCTAATTTCGCCAATAAACCGATTTTCGTCGAAGCAGACGAAGAAAAGCTAAAGAAAATAATTTCCAACGCCCTCAAAAACTATTGACAGCATACTAACCTAGTGCTATTATCCCCTAAATGCTACCAGAAACATCTCCCACTAACCAAATCTCAATAGAACCATACCAAAATGCATTTAATAAAAGCGTTAGCCTTTTCTCCTTATTACCTCCTAACGAAATATATTTAGATGGTGCTGTACCCGTAATACAGATTACATCCGAATCTAAAAGACCAATTGAAATTCCTGAAATGCTTAGGAAATTTCTAGAGATAGCTATTCATTCTGAAGCTGTAATGGCACGTGAAGTTGCATTCACTCCGAAGGATATTTTTATGATTCTGGAAACTAAAGATTCAGGTTCTCCTCAAATATTCGGTGCTGTATTCAATTTGACGAAAAGAATATTTTTTACCAGAAAGTTAGTTATGAAAGACGCAAAAAGCGTAAACCCTCTGCTAGAACCAACCGAAACAAGAAGCAACTATATAGCTATCACGAAAGATGGTATCTCAATACTAACATCTCTTATTGAGAATATTCTACAACAGCCGAATGCAAGATATTCTTCTCATGAAGAAAATCCGATTAAGCTATTTTCATCTTTTCGTTATTTCATGTCCACCGAAGGCGTTACGAAGGGCGGCAACTAATTTGGCAGTAAAAGAATTCTGCAAAGCAGAATCAGTTTGAGATCTTTGTCTAAACTTTAATGACCGTTCGATAATTTCAACTTTTACTCCTTCTTCTCTCGCCTGATCAATAGTCCACTTGGCTTCGCCGGATTCGGCAATAACTCCGACAATTGAAGAAAGTTTCGGATCATTCGAAAAAACCTCAACTGTTCTATCGAGCATAAAACCGGAAACAAGCGTTCCTTTTTGCCAAAGCTTGGCAACTTTTAATAAATCTAATTTATATGGCGCTTTTTCCAAAACCTCAAATCCCTCGCCAAGACTTTGCATAATTCCGTATTCGATTCCGTTGTGAAGCATTTTGACGAAATGTCCTGCCCCGCCCTCTCCAAAATACTCGTGTCCGCCTTTTGGTTTTGCCAAACTATCCAATAGGGGTTTAACCTCTAAATATGCGCTTTTATCGCCGCCAACCATCATCGGATACCCTTGCGTTGCCGCAATAATTCCTCCGCTTACCCCTATTCCCAAAAACCTAATGCCTTTCTTTTTGAAACTATCAAATCTCCTTTGCGTGTCTTTGAAATGAGAATTTCCTCCGTCGATAACGATATCGCCTTTTTCTATAAACTTTGAAACTTCAGCCAAAATATCTTCCGTTGCCTCCCCTGCCGGCACCATCGACCAGATTACTCGAGGTTTATTTAGTTGTTGACTTAAATCTTTAATACTTTTTGCGATTTTAAAATTTATTTTTGGTTGAAAATTTGAAATTTGAAATTTAAAATTTAAAATTGCTTCTTCCGAACGATTCCAAACTACTAAATCAAAACCCTCTTTTGCGAGTTTTCCCGCCATTCTGCTGCCCATTTTCCCCAATCCAATAAACCCTATCCTCATATGAATACTACCAATATTACCAATAACCCAATAAACAAATCAATGGCTAAATATTTAAATGAGCAAATTATTTTTCTTTTGTTTTTATGATAATTGCACTTACAATTTTTACTATCTCTTTTCCCTCCTGTGTTAAATCTTGCATTCTGGGTTTAAAAGAAATATTTGTATCTGCAATTACTCTTAGCCAATAACTTGTTTCCTTACCTTCTTTTCTAACAATTGCGTATTTTGAAATAAAATCTTTTCTACTATCAGTTCCATCAGCTTCTTGGTCATTTGCGCCCATAGAAGTAGCCGATCTCGTTATTTGGTTAATCAAAATAACATTTTCTGGAGTTTTAGGTAATTTCTTAACTAAATTAATGACGCGAATAACAAATTGATAAATCCTTTCGTGAATATCTCGGATCTTTTCTTTATTTTGCATTTAGATATTGATTGGTAGTATTTGTCATTGGGTTATTTGTTTATTTAATGCTGCTTCCAACTGGAACTTTTTTCTGCGGTTTTAAGAGAACTATTTTCTCTCCTGCGGAAATTGCCAGAATCATTCCCTGGCTTTCAACGCCTCTTATTACTCTTGGCTCTAAATTAATAACAAACGGAAATTGTTTTCCGACAAGTTGTTCGGGTTTATAAAACTGTGCAATTCCCGAAACGATTTGACGGCGAAAATCAGAAAAATCAACTTCCAATTTCAAAAGTTTATCCGTTCCCTCAATTCTCTCCGCGCTCAAAATCTTCCCAACCCTTATCTCCAGTTTAGCAAAATCCTCAAAAGTTATATTCATATTTTTTAAACCCTAAATATTAATACCTAAATCCTAGATAAATTCCAAATTACAAATCCAAATATTGCAAACTTTATTTTTGATTTTTGTCCCGCTGATTGCGGGATGATTTTTGAATTTTCTTTATATCCATTTTCTTCCGTCTTTTTCGATCAATAAGTCTGCCTCTTTCGGTCCCCACGTCCCCGACTCATAGCTAATAACTTCTGATTCATGGTTTTTCCAACCGTTTAATATTTTTGTTATAAATTCCCATGAACTTTCAAGTTCATCGGAACGGTTAAAAAGCATTTGGTCGCCTGCAAAAATATCCAAAAGCACCTTTTCGTAAGCATCTGCTCCATTTGTCTTAAATTGATCTTCGTAGGAAAAATTCATATTAACGGTTCCTAGAGAAAGCTTGGCGCCGGGCTTTTTTGCGATGACGCGAAGATTAATTCCTTCATCCGGCTGAATTCTAAACACCAAAACATTCCCTATTTCAGGACAGCCATATTCTTTAAATAAAATGTGGCAAGTCTGTATAAAAACAATAGATATTTCAACTAGATTTTTGGGCATTTTTTTGCCCATTCTCACATAAAAAGGGATATTTGCCATTCGATCCGTATCAACAAACATTTTCATAGCAACGAAAGTCTCCGTATTGGAATTTTTCGCTACATTTTTTTCCAATCTATAATTCTCGTATTGCCCCCTGACTACATTTTCCGAAACCTCGTTTGGCTCTACACAACGAATTTTCTTAATAACCTCTGCCCTCGCATCCCTTACTCCTTCTTTGGAAAAACTCTTCGGACTTTCCATAGCAACTGCCGTAATGAGCTGCATCAAATGATTTTGTCCGACATCCCGAAGTAATCCTACTCCGTCAAAAAAATTTCCCCTTTCTTTTATGCCTTGTTCCTCCGCCCAAATTATTTGAATATGATCTATAAAATTTTTATTCCAAACCGGCTCAAAAACTCCGTTTGCAAATCTAAATGCCAGCATATTCTGCAATGTCTCTTTGCCCAAATAATGATCTACTCTGAAAATTTGTTTCTCCTCAAAAATCTCGGAAAGCTTCATATCTAATGCTTTTGCAGTCTCTAAATCCTTTCCGAAAGGTTTCTCTATAATTATCCTTGTCCACTTGCTTTCTTGCTTGCATCCTTCGGAAAGTCTGGTTTTTTGGAGGTATTGAAGAATATTTTGATAATGATCCGGAGGAGTAGCAAGGTAAAAAAAGCGAGTAATGCACGCTCCGACTGCATCGTCAAATTTTTTAAGCTTATTTATAAGCTCCGCATATCCACCTACATCGTCAAAGCTTCCTTTTTGGTAAGATAAATGT
>CAYPUE010000033.1:0-3814 GCA_964414015.1 uncultured Gammaproteobacteria bacterium | reverse complement strand
TATATCTTTTGATCTGTAATTAAAATAGTTCTTTGAGCGATTTGCGGTTTTGACACGTAGAATCTCGCTGGAATTTCCTCCAAAGACCCTCGTTCAAACATCCTACCAATCGTTTCTTTCTTTTCTTTACCAAAACCCAATACCAACAATGTGTCCATTTGTCTTAATGCTTCAAAAGTTAAAGTTATTCTTGTCCCAAAACCCCCTTGCTCCATACTTTTAGGATCATTAAATGACCCCACATATAAAGATTCTGAAAACAGAGGATTGGTAAAATCTTTTCTGTTAGGAGCTATTCCTGCTGTATGACCGTCTTTCCCAATACCCAGAATTGCAATTTTTTTTGTAAATTCAAATTTTGATCCCTCATCAACAGCCTCTGGGAAGAAAATCCGTGAATAGTTGTTCGCTAGCCATTGTTGGGTTTCTACGCTTCTTCCATTATCGTTTACGCCATTTGGGGCATATTGTGCCTCTCCTAAAATAATTGGATAAAAAGGGATCGTTTGAGATTTAAGGTAGTCCAACAAGCCCGTATTCTTAATCATTTTTTCATTGCTGTTATCGTGCAAACGGGGACCAAATCGTTCGTCGACCATTGCAACAGCCTTAACCTTTAGTCTTTTCTCTTCAGCCAACTGCCTGTATAGATCTTCCGGTGTTTTCCCTCCGGAAAGGAAAAGTACTGTATTTGGGTTTTTTTCCGTTAGTAAATACAATATTTTTTTTGCAATTTCCAATCCCTTTGCTTGAGATTCAGCTGTAACCAAAGTTAATCCTTCTTTATCTGTGACTTTTGCTTTTTCCGCCTTGAGAAAGAGTCTTATAGAACTTTGTCTTAGTTTTTGCAGGCTTTTATCCATATTTTCCATTATAGTATTATCTGGGTAGGATTGGCTGGCCGGTTATGACTCTTATCAGATCGTGGATAGTGATAACTGCGATTAAGGTAAGAAGAATTGCCATTCCCACGGTATGCGCCCAGACTTCAAATTTCTGATTTACTTTCCTTCTTGTTACAACCTCCATTAATATAAAAAATAATCTTCCGCCATCAAGTGCAGGAATTGGCAGTATATTTAGGATTGCGAGATTTAAAGAAAGTAAAGACACGAACGAAAGAGTTGCCAATGCGCCCATTGTTACTACTTGTCCTGTTAATTGGGCTATGCCAACAGGGCCGGCAACATCTTTAGGCAAAGCTCCCTGGATAAACAATCCGTAGACAACCGTTCCCAATCCCTGAACGATTAACCATGAATTTTTCAGCGCTTCTTTCGTACCGACAATTGGCGCTTCATACCAAGGATATTTTTTTATCTCTACGTTTTGCGTTATCGCAATTCCCATCGGCCCTTCGTTGGTTGGGTAAGTTTTGCGCGGTTCTATATTCAGGATTTTTTCTTTGGAATCTCGGATAATTTTGACTGTTATATTTTCCCCAAGATGGTTTTTGGTGATTTCGATTAATTGTACCGTGTCGGTAATCTTGGTGTCATTGATAGTTTCTATAGTGTCGCCAACCAAAAATCCGGCTTTATATGCCGGCGCATCTTTGGCAACACCTGCAACTATTACTTTATTGCCCGGAATTCCTACCCCGACTACGCCGAAAAGATAGGAAATAATTATAACTGCGAGCAAAAAATTCATTACTACGCCGGCACCAACAACTATTGCTCTTTGCCAGGAAGGTCTGGCGAAAAACGCTCGGTTTTTGTTTTTAATCTTTAGCTCTTCATCCTTAATCCTTAATCTTCCTGATCCTGCTTCGTCTTCTCCGTAAAGCTTGACAAATCCTCCGATTGGCAGCCAGTTCAACGAGTAAATTGTCTCGCCGATTTTCTTGCCAAAAATTCTTGGTGGAAGACCAAATCCAAATTCTTCCACTTTTATTCCGAATTTTTTCGCCATAAAAAAATGCCCTGCTTCATGAATGAGAACAAGGACGCTTAAAATCAAAAGAAAAACTAGAATAGTTAAAAACATGAGTTAATTTCTAATAAAGGCCTCAACGATATTTTTTGCTTCGCTGTCGGTTTTTTGGATCAACGGGTGCTTCATGAAATAAGAGCTTACTTCCTGATATCCGCCTAATTTTCTGTCCAAGGCCAACTTTGCACAGCGTATGGCGTCAATCACTACTCCTGCGCTATTCGATTTATCGTCAACATCCAACCTTAATTCAATTGAATATGGAACATCGGCAAACATTCTTCCTTCAATTCTGATAAAAGCCAGCTTCGTATTTCCCAGGAAAGGGATGAAATCCGAAGGTCCGATATAAACCTTATCCGCATGGATATCCTTACTTATTTGGCTGGTGACTGCTTGGGTTTTGCTGATTTTTTTACTTTCCAGCCTGGTCCTTTCCAGCATGTTTAAAAAATCCGTATTGCCGCCGACATTTATCTGGTAAGTTTTATCTATGGTTGCCCCTCTGTCGTCGCAAAGACGGGCCAAAACTCGGTGGACAATTGTCGCTCCGATCTGCCCTTTAATGTCATCGCCGATAATTGGAATTCTTTTTTCTTTGAATTTTTTGGCCCAATCTTCTTTCGAAGCGATGAAAGCCGGAAGGCAATTCACGAAAGCGCATCCGGTTTTCAAGGCTATCTTCGCCCAAAATTCAGTCGCTTTTTGGCTCCCTACAGGCAAGTAGTTAACCAAAATCTCTGTTTTGGATTTTTTAATCTCCGCAATAATTTGTTTTTCCAGGATGTCAATTGGTGTTGATTTTGCCAACGGCTTAATTTTGTTTTCGACGTAGAATCCTACTCCATCCAAAACAGGAGATTCCCCAACGATAACTTTACTCTTGGGAAGTTTTGTCCATTTCACCAAATTTGGAGAGGCAAATACTGCTTTGTCCAGAGCTTGGCCGATTTTATTGGCGCCGACATCAAAGGCCGCGACAAATTCTATATCTTCAAAAGAGTAAGGCCCGATTTTGAGGTGCATTAAGCCGATTGGCTCTTTAGTTCTATTTTTTTTATAATATTCAATCCCTTGAATTAGTCCGGAAAAACAATTCCCAACGCCGATGACGCCTACCCTTATTTTTTTTGCCATAAATTTAGATCTGCATTAATTCCGCTTCCTTATTCTCTCTTAACAATTCTATTTGCGCCATTGTCTCATCTGTTACTTTTTGTATATCTTTCTCAAGCCTCATCAGTTCATCTTTGGAAACTACTTTATCCGTAAATTGTTTTTTGACGCTGTCCATTGCTTCATGCCGAACCTGGCGCAGCATAATTCTGCCGTTTTCCAGTTTTTGTCCCACAAGTTTGGTCAATTCCTCACGCCTTTCTTCGGAAAGAGACGGAATGATAATGCGGATCACATGTCCGTCTGTTGAAGGAGTTAATCCGACATTTGCCGCCAAAATTCCTTTTTGAATTTCGTCAATAATTGAACTGTCAAAAGGGGTAAGAGTCAAAACATTTGATTCCGAAGCGCCAATTGTTGCAAGCTCCATAATTCTAAGCCTTTGCGCTCCTCCATAGACGCTTACTGCGATATTTTCCACCAAGGCCGGAGTAGCTCTTCCGGTTCTAACTGTTGCCAAATCCCCTCTGATAACCTCCAAAACCTTTATCATCTTCCGCCGCATTTCCGAAACCGTATTATCCATAAACTGTAAGTACTAGATTAGCAGAAAAAAATTATTTAATCAATGCGTGCAGTCAACAATAATTACAATACTCCGCTATAGCGTATTGTTGTACTAAGATAGTCGTCAAACTAACAAATTAAATCTAAATTAGCAATCAGAAACTGAAGACTTGAGGATGATTTTTATCTAACTTGG
>CAYPUE010000032.1:0-7982 GCA_964414015.1 uncultured Gammaproteobacteria bacterium | reverse complement strand
TGGCGTAATGATCCATAGTTACGAAATGTCTAATATGTTTCGTAACTTATACAGCCAGCTCAAAGAGCCCATTTAAATTCCTTCTTTATTCCGGCAAGTCCCGAAATAATGAGCCTAATCTCTTTTGTTCCGGATGAAACATTAGGGAAAATTAGTTTCCCTTCCAGATGGTGTCCCCCTGTTCCCCCATCCCAACTAATTGCCCTATACTTATTTCCCATATCGTCAAAAAGAATTGAAATGTCTCTTAGATTGTCGTCAAGCCCTATTGAATGCGTATCTATTGAAACACTAAAAATAACATTTTCTTTTGCCGATATTACCAGTGGGGTTACTTCAACAGTCACTGACCCTTCAGAATTCTCCTGTGTTTTGTATTTAGTTAAAACTTGAGTTGGTTCCACTCTTTCCCTACCGGAAACGGTTTCTTTATTGGGTTTTTTGTCTAACAATATCAACGCCAATAAAACGACTACAAGCACAACCAGCAATATCATTATTGCTTTTTTCATAAAAGTTAATCTTTATCTGGCGAATTTATTATATAAGCTTGCAAAGATATAACCCAAAACCCAACCGGAAATAACAACAACAATTAAACCGGTTATGACACCGCTGATGGTTACTTCTTTAATAGGTAAGGCCGCCAGATTGATTCCGTGAAATATTTCTCCAAAAAGTCCGACAAAAGCATCTCTGGCAAGCCAAACCCCTGCTGCGCAAATAAGCGAAACCAAGCCTGACACCAAAGCCAAAGCGTTTGCAAATGGTATTTCTTTCATTCTCTCACCTCCCTCCTCTCAAACATTTTAAAATTTGTGATTTTTCTTGCCATATAAAAAATCCCTATTAAATTAGCAGCAATTCCAACCCAAAACAACTGTATCTGATATTGAGCAATAAAAGTAACAAGCCCAATTGCACCAATTATCGGTAATAAATTTACCAAATAATGCGAACAGCAGGAAATCATAGCAACTGTCGACGTTGTCCCGGAAACTGCTACTATTTTGCCTGATTGGTTATTTGCTTTAATTTTAGTTTTAAGAAAAACATATAAGCCAACTTGAATACCAAAACCCAAAGCCAGAAGGATGATAAAATACCAAAATGCAGTAAATTGTTTTAAAGTAAAATCCCATCCCGAGACAAAGTTCAAAATCGTAAAATACAAACCCAGCAAGCCTACGCTTGCTAAAAAACCTGCAAAAAGAGGTTTGGCAATTTTTTTCATATTTTCATAATTTACTTCTTCCATCCTCTCCCGCACTAGTTCATTTTTCCAATCTCTGAAATCAAAACATCGTTTGCTATTGTCATCTGGATATCATCTTTTGCAAAACGGATCGTTCCTGTTTTATCAATGATTACATATGAATGTCCTGGCAATTGGCCTTTGTGCATAGATGAAGGTAGCGATAAAACTCCGTAATTTTTCGAAACCAAACGATTCGTATCAAACAGCACAATTGCCGAAGCCAATTCCGGCATTTTGTCGATTGCTGATTTCCATTCTTCTTTTCTGTCGTTGACAATTGTTAAGGCTATTGTATTTTCATTATTAAATCTCCCATCTTTACCAAAAGCCGCAATTTGATTCCAGCAGGCTGGATAACACATCAATCCCTCGCTAAAAAATAAAACAACATTTTTCCCTTTTAAATTATTTAAACTAACTCTCTTGCCGCCATAACTTTCTAAAGTAAAATCTGGCGCACTTTTGCTTACTAAATTGCTAAAAACTGATGCGTCCGCTAGCGAACTTCCTCCGTGATGATCTGCTGTTGATTGGCTGCCTTGAACTGGTGAAGCCTTATCTTTATTCCCGCTATTGGAAGTAATATTAATAATAATCCACACAGCTACAGCGGTAACGATTACAACGAGAATAGTCTGTTTATATTTCATTTTCCCCTCCTCCTTTCCGTTTAAGATTTTTAATTTCACCTATTCCAAACTTCAAGATTAATAAAAATAATCCTATAAAGAACAATGCGAAAACAAAATCAGGGATTAATTCTGTAGAATTTTCAATTCCTCTTATAAATTTAGTAAGATAAATGTTTATGTCTACTTGATAAACAGAGTGGGAATAAAGCTTATTTGTTTGGGAAAGAAATAAAATGATAACACCCAAACCTAAAAACATTATGCCGGAAAATAAACTAGAGAGCGTAATTGTAACCTTTTGTCCCAAAAAAGAATAACTAATTGTTTTTCTAAAAATAAAAAACTTCTGAGTTAAATTTGTTTTATCGATTAACAGAGCGATTATAAATAGAGGAATCACCATGCCTAAAACATAAGTTAAGGTGTAAGCCGCTCCGAAAAAAATTGAACCAGGTAATACAGATAACATCAAAACCCCTGCCAAAACCGGCGCACAGCAAGTAGTAGCAATGCCTGAAAAAATGCCTAAAATAAAAATGGAAACAAAATCATATTTTTTAAGTTGCGGATGAACAATCACGGGTAAGGAAAACTGCCTCCCTGTGATTAAAACGAAACCTAAGAAAATCAGGAATATTGCTCCAAGTGAAAAAATAACATTGTGATACCGGCTAAAGACCTGCGAAAGAAAAGATGCTCCTAATCCCAAAGGCATGAAGACGACTAAAAGGCCTAGGAAATAAATAAATGTCATTAAAAATATTTTAATCTTCTGTTTAAAAATAGACGCAAAATAGGTTGGTAAAAGCACTGTGATACAGCAAGGAGCAAAAAGTGCCGCAATGCCTGCAAAAAATGAGGCTAGAAATGATGCGCCGATTAAAGGTTGCATAAAATTAATGGTGGCCATCTTTTCTCTTCCCGTGACCGCGCATTAAAAACAAATGCCCTAAAGGACAAAGTAATATTAAAAGAAAAACAATGGCTTGGCTGTTAAATCCTAAAATCAAAAAAATGCCAAGCGCAGCTATAGGAATCAAACAGCAGACAATCATTAATATTTTATGATTCTTAAACAATTTACCCAACATATTTTTAATTAATGGCAACAGCCTCCTGTGTGTTTCTCTTCTGTTATATATTTTTTAGGATCAGCGTCAAATTTATCCTTGCAATTTTGTGAACAGAAATAATACGTATTTCCTCCATTTTCAGAAGAAAATTTTGCCTCTTTTTTATTTATTCCCATTCCGCAAACCGGATCTTTAACTTTATTGAAAAAACTAAACATAGTCACCTCCTTTTGTTAAGCCTTAATTAAATCTTTTTCCGCTCTTTTTAAAAGCACAGCGTTTGTGGCAACAATAATTGAAGATATGCTCATTAAAAGAGCTGATATTTCCGGTCTTAGGGAAATTTTAAAAGCAGGATATAAAACTCCGGCTGCAAGAGGAATTGCCAAAAGATTATAAATAGAAGCCCAGAAAAGGTTTTCTTTCATTTTCCTAACTGTTGCTTTGGAAAGCCTTATCGCCCGCAATATGTCTAACGGATCGGACTTCATTAAAACAATTTTTGCCGTTTCAATTGCTACGTCTGTTCCTGCTCCAATTGCGATGCCTATGTCGGCTTGGGCCAAAGCCGGTGCATCGTTTACTCCATCTCCAACCATTGCCACAAACTTTCCCTCGTCTTGGAGTTTTTTTACATACTTTGCTTTATCCTCCGGCAGAACTTCGGCAAATACCCTATCTATCCCAAGCTGTCTGCCAATTAATTCCCCTGTTTTTTTGTTATCGCCTGTAATCATCGCTACTTCAAGCCCTAATTCTTGCATTCTAAGAATTGCTGTTTTGGCATTTTCCTTGATTGGATCTAGGGCTGCGGCTACTCCTGCGATTTTCCCATCAACTGCCAAAAGCATAATTGTTTTTCCTTCCGAAAGCAGCCTGTCTATTTCCTTTTGTAAAGGCGTAATATTCACCTTTCTGTCATTCATAAGCTTTACTGTTCCGACAAGAACGTGCTTTCCTAAAACTTTTGCTTCAACCCCATGTCCTGCAAGATTTTTAAATCCTTCTACTTTAGTTGGAATAGTTAATTTTCTTTTCTTTGCTTCTTCCAGAATTGCCTGGCTTAATGGATGAGAAGATTTGGCCTCGGCTGCGGCGTCGAGTTCAATAATTTCGTCTTCCGAAAATCCCTTTGCCGCAATCACATCGGTAATTTCTGGTTTTCCTTGAGTCAAAGTTCCTGTTTTATCCAATACTATTGCCTGAATTTTTGACGTTTGTTCAAGCGTAGGCGCATCCTTGATGAGAATATTGTGTTTTGCCCCAAGCCCTGTTCCAACCGCAACAGCTGTTGGCGTTGCCAGTCCTAAAGCGTCGGGACAGGCAATAACCACAGTCGAAATTGCAAAAGTTAAAGCAAATAGGAGCGGCTGTCCTATTATAAAAAACCAGATTGCAAAAGTTAAAAGACCTCCTCCAACTGCAACTACTACCAAATACTGCGCGAACTTATCAGCGATTTTCTGGCCCGGAGCTTTTGAATTTTGCGCAGTTTCAACAAGTTTTACAATCTGGGCAAGTGCCGTATCTTCCCCAATCTTTGTTGCTTTAAATTTGACTGAACCCGACGTATTGATAGAACCCCCTATAACATTGTCACCCTTTTTCTTAGCCACAGGAAGAGACTCTCCTGTTACCAAAGACTCATCTATTGCTGTTTCCCCTTCTGTAATTTTTCCGTCAACCGGAATTTTATCGCCGGGCTTAAGAATAACAATATCTCCAACTACAATTTCCGAGGTTGAAACTAGAACTTCTTTTCCGTTTTTTAAAATTCTTGCCTGCGGAGGAACGAGATTAAAAAGCGCCTGCAAAGCATCGGTTGTACCGCGTCTGGATTTCATTTCCATCCAATGTCCAAATAAAACAAAAGTGATAAGCAGAACCGCTGCTTCGTAATAAGAGTCTTTGCTGCCTAAAAAAGTAAGCAAAACGCTAAAAGCATAAGCAGCAGTTATTCCAACAGCAATTAAAACTGCCATGTTTAGGGTTTTTTGTTGCAGAGCCTTAAAAGTGGAATATAGAAATATCCAACCGGAATAGAAAAAAACAGGTGTTGTGAGTATAAAAAGTATCCAAGCACTTGGAATAGGTTGGGGAAGGTTTATGCCCAAAATTTTTTCACCCATTGGCGAGTAAGCAATAATGGGGATTGAGAAAAGCAGAGAAAAAAAGAATTTATTTCGAATATCTTCTTCCATAATCCTTGCCATTTCCCGTCCGGCAAGGCCTGTATGTTCCATTCCCATACTCATCGTCATGCTCATTTTAAATTTTTCCCACCATGACATTTCTCCCGGAGGATTCATAGTGTGCCCTCCGTGACCCATTTTATCGTACTCCGTCTTCTCTTCATCCATTTTCATCTTTTTTTCAACAAATTTCATGCCACATTTTGGACAAGAACCGGGTTTTGGGGATTGTATTTCCGGATGCATTGGGCAAATGTAAACAATCTTTTCAGCAAGTTGATTTTTCATAATTTACTTTCTTTTCAAAAGTAATAAAGCTGTCAGCACTAAAGCGCTTGAAATAATCAAGGGTGTAATCACCGGTCCTATCCACGGAACTGGCAATAGGAAGAAGATATCTAAATCTGCAAAAGATTGAGGCCAATTAATAACTATCCTCAAAAAGATATAATAGAAAATATCCCAGATACCAAAGGCAAGCAGAAAGTAAGCAAGTTTGTCACGCCAGCCCTTTGAAGCTAAAAATGCTATGCTGGCAAGCATAACCATAGTCGCAGCCTCCCGAAACTGTTCCACTCTTAAAATCTGTGACTCTTTGATTACTGCAAGGGCTGTTTTTGGATCAAGGAAGGCTATCCCAGGAACCAACAGTAAGACCTGCTCCCGACTGACTTGCGGCGGGTTAAAACCAATGCCTAGTAGATGCCTCAGATAAACAACTACCGAAGCTTCAACAAAAGCAAAAGCTATTGAAAAAACGGTAGTGAGTAAAATTGTTATGTTTTTTGATTCTTTCATAATTTTATGGAAATTAGTTAAGAAAATTTATACCAAGTAAAATGCTCATAAATACTGCTCCACATCGCGCCAAGCGAAACCGCAAATAGCAGTTCTTCTACAGGCACTCCAGCTATTAAAATCCCTGAAATTGCCGATAAGTTCCAGACTGCTTTAACGTAACCTGGAAAAAGCCAAACAAAACCAGCCAAAAATACTACAAAATAAAGCATTAGAAATAAAATAGCTCCGGTTAGCATCGCACGAAGTAAATCCGGACGACAAAACCAAGTGGCAACGGCACCAATCAACATGGCAAAAGCTGCAGAATAAATTGGATTAAGGGAGGTAAAAAAATATAAAATACCAAATACTATAAACGGAGTGATCAGTGCTAAACGATGGAACTTATGCCGCCCTTGATGCATTTCATGAGAATTGATATGTTTTCTTGATTTACCAAAAAGAGATTCATACAAAACCACAGCAATTCCTCCGACAGCAAATGAAAACAGAAGGCTCTCCAAATCAAACCTCGTAAATCTTGCTAAATCAAAAAGGCTAAAAGGAAGCCAATACGAAGGGACAAAAAGCGGTTCGGTTAATCCAAGCGGAGAGGTAAGTAGACTTACAAGAAGCATTTTCTTACGTACCCGTGGGTTTATCCAATACAAAAATACCCAAACTAATAGTAATAATACACTAACAATTAAATAAGCATAGGTAAAATTCATATCTTTATTGACTCATCATTTTTATTATTAGTTACAGCACTTGCACTTCATCTGGTTCTCCCGAGAATCTTTAGCAGAAACGAGCGTCATTCCGCATTTAGGACAAGTACCCGGCTTATCCGTAATTACGTCCGGATCCATCGGGCACGTATATAGCGTTTTTTCTGTCTTATCGTCTTGCATTTATAAATCGATCCAAACCAAACCATCCTGCAGTTCTCCAGGCAATCATCAGCAAGATTTGCCCAACCAGCATTAAAGGATTAATGCTCACTGTCCCTGCCAAAAGATAGTTTAAGTTCATCAGTCCTCCGAAAAGCGCAGCAATACCGGTAAAAGCGCCTAGAATTAGCGCAATTCCAACCGCCACTTCTCCATACGAAACTAAGTAGGAAAAAATCGTTGAATTGGGTAAGGCAAAATCTTTGATAAATGCCGCGTACCAACTCGCAACAGCAGGATGTGCACCGGTTGCTTTAGCTAATGCGCCTGCCAAAAATCCCTGAACCGCCATCCCTGCTTTTTCGCCAACCCAAACCGGGTTTTTGATTTTTTCCAGCCCTGCTTGAAGCCAGATCCAACCTATATAAACTCTTAAAATCAGCCAAACCCAGGCAAAATATTTGCTCCTAAAGAGGAGTTTTTCCAGCCATGTTTCTTGCATATTCATTTTCTCACCCCTTTTACCTCGCCGAAGGCGGGTTATTTCTCCTGTGTCTTTTTCCAAAGCCAAACTCCCAAGAGAACTAAATCCACAAAGACAACTATCCAGAAAATGAAGCCTAGGGTACCTAGCCAAGGCATATTGGATCCCCAATTCATCATGTTGCTATATCCCCATCCCATCATATCTATCACCGCCTCTCACCTGCCTAATTATTAGGCTACACTCTTTTGGCTATCTTGTAAATAACAAAAGCGACGAAGCTTAAAAAAATTATATTTAAAAAAATGCTTCCTCCGGCATATTGGTTAATAAACGCACCGACATTTTGGATAGCCAAAGTTATGCCTTCGGCTTTACCCATCGTCAGTCTGCCTGTGAAAGTAAGGTAAAATGTCAAAACAGAAGTTAGGAAAAATATAATTGCCGCAACCAGATTATTCAGAAACAGAAAATAAGTCGAACCTAAAATCTTAAAAGAGGCGATTGGTTTTCTGAAGAAAGAAAAGTTGGGCATTTTCTTGGACAGGAAAATAGAAATTACAAGAAGCGGAAAAACCATACCCAAAACATACATTAAGCCGATGAGAATTGCCCCTAACATATTCGGGGAAAGCAGGCTGAAGGCCAAGATTCCAACCAAAACCGGCGC
>CAYPUE010000031.1:4960-8251 GCA_964414015.1 uncultured Gammaproteobacteria bacterium | reverse complement strand
TGGTATGGATGGGAAACATATGAAATTAAAAATCAAAGATCAAAAATCAAAAACACCTTTTGATGGAATTGCGTTTGGGATGGGGGAAAGAGTAAGGGAATTTAGAATTGGAGATAGAGTAAATATTGCTTATGCAATAAGTCAAGATGAGTGGCTTGCCCGCCGAAGCCTTGGCGAAGGTGGGAACGGAAACAAACGATTACAGTTAAAGATTAAAGATATAAATCTTGGAAAGTCGTAGTTTATTTGTTGTTAGACGCGTCGTTTACCCCTTACGTAATAGCTACCTCTCCAGAATCCGGTAAGACCATTTTGATTATCTTGTTGTCTTAGTCTATTAGGTTTAATTCCATTTCCGTTATGTGGTTTCTCCGAACTACTTTTAACTTGAGGTTTTTTTCCTTCTGACGGAGATGTTTCTGAAGTAAAGCTAACCGGTATTCCACCAAATTTTAAAGATGTTTCTCGCAACTCATCAAATATGCGTTGAGCGCGACCGCTTGATGTTGATAAATCCATGTTCTCCCTAGTCCCAAATACGCTTTCTCCATTCTCAATAAACATATAATACATCCTATGTATAAAATCTATACTGCGCTTGACAGAAACCTGACAAATCTTTGTTGACTAACTAAGCACAACAAGTTATTATTATAGCATGCCTATAGCAAATTCTACAAGGGTTCTTGTTAGCGATTGTCCTAAAAAGATTGGTAAAGAGGTTCTTCTAAAAGGCTGGATTAGAGTAATTAGATCTCATGGGAAATTGGTTTTTTTCGATCTTAGAGACAGATCCGGGATAGTCCAGGTAGTTGTAAATCCGCAAATTTCTGAAAAAGCATATAAAGAATCTTTAGCTCTTCATCCTGAATTTGCAATAGAATTAGTAGGTCTCGTTAAGGAAAGACCCAAAAACGCTTCTACCAAAGACTCATCAACCGGTGCAGTGGAAATAGAAGCAAAAGAGATTAAAATTCTTTCCAAGGCGGAAACTTTGCCTTTTGATATGGGAGGGCCAAATCTTAATTTGGAATTGCCAACTCTTCTTGATTACAGATCCTTAACGCTTCGCCATCCCAAAGTTGCTGCAATTTTTAAAATTCAGGAAACTATAGCATCTTCATTTCGTTCCGCTCTTAAGGAACAAGGATTTACCGAAATTTTCGTACCAACACTTGTTCCGACTGCCACGGAAGGAGGAGCGGAAGTTTTCCCTGTTAATTATTATAGCAAAGACGCTTATCTTGCCCAGTCTCCCCAACTTTATAAACAGATAATGATAGGAGTTTTTGAAAAAGTATTTACTATTGCCCATGCTTATCGTGCCGAACCATCCATTACAACAAGACATCTTTCGGAATATATTAGCCTTGACGCGGAATTTGGATTTATAAATTCGTGGAAATATCTTATGGATACTGTGGAGAAATTAATTATGTCGATTCTTCAAAACGTCTGGGAAGAAAATAAAAATGAGCTTTCGATACTGGGCATTAATTCAATGCCTCAAATAAAAAAATCTATCCCTAGAATTAAATTGACAGATGCTCAAGAATTGGTATTCAAAAGAACTAAGATAGATAATAGAAATGCGCCCGATTTAAATCCGTCTGATGAAAAAGAATTATGCCTTTGGGCAAAAGAAGAGACTGGTGCTCCATTTGTTTTCGTTACGCATTTTCCCACCAAGAAACGTCCGTTTTACACCATGCCGGATTCAGATAATCCAGAGTCTACATTAAGTTTTGACCTTTTGGGAATAAGTGAAGAATGGGTAACAGGCGGGCAAAGAATCAATAATTATGAGCAATTACTTACGCATATAAAAAAATGGGGCAATAAGCCGGAAAATTTCGATATTTACCTTCAGGCATTTAAATACGGTATGCCGCCTGAAGGAGGATTTGCTTTAGGACTTGAAAGAATTACGAAAGATATCCTGGGTTTAGCAAATGTTAGGGAAGCGAGTCTTTTCCCAAGAGATATGGAGAGAATTGATGAAAGACTTTCTGCTGTCGATAAAAAAGATAAAAAAACTTCGTAAAATAATTTCCCAAAAAAGGATTTTATTGTACGGTTCTCCTTTGGTTTTCCTTTTATTGTTATTTTTAATTGTATTTATTGATTTAGATACTCAAAGATATTTACAAAACAATCGGATCAAAGAAGCTCCAATAGAATTGCCGGATTTATCTTTATATCCGATTCTCAAATCCCCTTTAGATCCTGATATTACGGCCCAAGCGGCAATAGTCATGGATGATGATTCCAAGGCTGTACTTTTTGCTCAAAAACCACACCTTCGTTTCTCCATGGCTTCTACAACTAAAATTATGACAGCATTGATAGGACTTTCTTATTATAAATTAGATGATGTTTTGAAAGTTATGACTTCAAATGTGGAAGGTTCGGTATTGGGATTAAAAGAAGGAGAGAGGATGACTTTTGAAAATCTTCTGTATGGAATGCTTCTTCCGTCCGGCAATGATGCTGCAGTAACTATTGCAGATAATTATCCAGGAGGAGAAGTGGAATTTGTCAAAAAAATGAATGATAAGGCGATGGAGCTTAGGCTTTATAATACCCATTTTTCCGATACAAACGGTCTGGATGATGATAAAGACTATACGACTGTTTTAGATCTTGCCAGACTTGCAGCTAAAGCTTCGGAGAACAAGGAATTTTCTCAAGTTGTTTCAACGCAAAAAATAGATATAGCAGATGTTACAGGTAAAAATAGATACTCAATTAAAAATCTAAATAAGCTTTTGGGAATAAGCGGGGTTGATGGAATAAAGACAGGGTTTACCAACGAAGCGCAAGGAGTTTTGGTTACGTCCACAATTAAAAACGGGCACAGACTGATTATTGTTGTTATGAAGAGCGAGGACAGGTTTGCGGATACGAAGACACTTTTGGATTTAATTTCAGGAAATTTTACTTATTTATCCATTCATCCGTAATCGCCGATACATAGGCAAAAAACCCATTGTCCCCTTCAAAAATTATTATTGGCATAAGATAATCTTGGGGGGCATCTTCCATATAGAAAGCTAAGAAAACATTTTTAATTGAGACATTATTGTTATTACCGTAATATGATGCTATGTATGCTTTCTGATCTTTTAATTCTGAAAAAGCTTGATCTGCAGTTTTAAGAGGATAAGTAGAAAATTTAGTGGAAATATTTTGGTGGAAGAAATGTCCGTCAACAATCTGCAATTGATTTTGGATATTTTCAACAAATAAAGTCATCGTTGAAGTGACAGCTTTTGGATAATAAATAGGCAG
>CAYPUE010000031.1:0-4860 GCA_964414015.1 uncultured Gammaproteobacteria bacterium | reverse complement strand
TATGTATCTTCGGAAAGAGCAATGCCGTTGGAGGTAAATCCAACCTTCGCAACCTTACTTTGGGTTTTATCCAAAGCAAGAAGATCGGGCTTGACAGTCTCCATTTTGTATACTCTTTCTCTGTCTGGAAATGTCGGTAAAAACCCTGTTAGCGTATCTAAAGAATATGTTAATTTTCTTTCTGTTGCGTTTTGGGGAAAGTTAATCGGAGACAGCTTGCCGAATGCAACTGTTGGAGCAGGTGGAGGAGTTGGAGAAACTTTTTCTTTAATAAAAAGTCCCAACTTGATTAATAAAAAAATTGCCAAAGTTACTCCTAAAAAAATGCCTACCCATTTAGATAGTACTTTTATCTCCAGGGAAATTTTATTGAGGGTTAACACATATTGAGTATAGGAAAAACTTAGGGTACAATGCAAGTATGGTTAGAGTTCGAATTGCGCCAAGCCCCACGGGAATTCCGCATATCGGGAATACAAGGACAGCTCTTTTTAACTATCTTTTCGCGAAACACAATAAAGGCAGATTTATACTTCGCATTGAAGATACAGACAGGAAGAGAATTGTAAAAGGCGCACAGGAAGCTATAGTTGAAATTTTAAGCTTTCTTGGCATTTCACCCGACGAAACATATACCCAATCGGAAAGAATAAATGAATACAAAAAACATGTAAAAATCCTGCTTGATAAAGAATTGGCTTACGAAAAAGAAGGCGCTGTCTGGATGAAAATTCCGGAAAATCAGGTATTTTCCTGGGTAGATTTAGTCGGAAACAAATCTATTTCCTTCAAAAGCCAAGATGTAGAAGATTTTGTAATTCTTAAATCAGACGGATTTCCAACATACCACTTGGCAAGCGTAGTGGATGATCATTTGATGGAGATATCGCATGTGATTAGAGGAGACGAATGGATTTCTTCAACGCCGAAGCATCTGCTTTTATATAAAAGTTTTGCTTGGGAGATACCGTTTTTTGCTCATCTGCCGGTTATTTTGGGAAAGGACAAGAAAAAACTTTCCAAAAGAGAAGGGGCAAAATCAGTTCTTGATTATAGAAATGAAGGATATTTAAAAGATGCTCTTTTAAATTTTATGGTGCTTTTGGGATGGAATCCGGGCGGGGACAATGAAATATTTTCTCTTTCGGAAATGGTAGAGCTATTTGACCTAAAAGATGTGAATACATCAAGTTCGGTTTTTGATATTCAAAAACTGGAATGGATGAATAGTATTTATATTAAAAAATCTCAAGTTTCAAGTCTCAAATCTCAAATTCTTTCCCTTGACCCGAATCTTAAAAAAATAGACGATACTTCTTTGGGAAAACTTATTATTTTGGCCCAAACTAGAATTACAACGCTTAAGGATTTTTACGAATTAACAAAGTTCTTTTTTGAAGAAACAAAAATCCAATTGGATGAAAAAGAAAAAAATATCAGCAAAAAACTTTTAGATGGATTTTTGCAAATTAGCAATTGGGAGAAAGAAGACATCTTAACTGTTATGAAGCAAATAATGGAAAAAGAAAATATTCGGATGTCAATTATTTATAAAATATTAACAGGAAAAGAACGCGGTTTGCCTCTTCCGGAATCTTTGGAAATCGCAGGTAAAGAAAAAGTTATAAAGATGCTAAAAGATTAAAAGTATGATGCCTTTCGCAAAGATAATCTCCTTTTTCTCGAATCCAATCATCGTTCTTCTTGCGGCCCCATATGTTTTGGTGGATAAAGTAAGCAGCAATGATTTATACGCTTTAAAATGGACAATGTTTTCCTATATTTTTATGGGGTTGGTGGTAGTTTTCGTTCTGGCAGGAGTTTTGATAGGCTTTTTTTCCGATATATACATTTCCAAGAAAGAACAAAGACCGTTATTTTTTTCTTTCGTGGGACTTATAATGTTTTTCTATTTAATATCGTTATTAGTTCTTAATGGACCAAAAGTTCTTTTCGTCGCAGTTTTGGGTATATTTGTGGGATTAATAATTATAGATACGCTTAACAGGTGGATTAAAGCCAGTCTTCATTTGGCAACACTTTCAGCTTTCGTACTATCCGGAGGTATTGTTTATGGAGCGCATTTATTTTTTCTGTTGTTGCCGTTAATTCCAATAGTTGCTTGGTCAAGAGTTAAAACCAAAGGACATACGGTTCTGGAGGCAGCATTGGGAGGGGCTTTAGGTGTAGTATTAACGATTATAGTGTATATTATAAGTAAAAGATTTGTAACCTAAATTTATTTTATGGTTAATCATAGATCAATACTTCAATCTTTCGGATATGCGTTTGAAGGCATATTCCACGCGTTAAAAGACAATCAAAATCTTAGAATACATTTTGCCGTTGGAATTGTTGTTATTATTGTAAGTTTAATCTTGCATGTAAATCCGTTCGAGATGGGAATTTTGGGAATTATGATTCTTTTGGTAATCTCCGCAGAAATGGTTAACTCTTCAATAGAAGAAATGGTTAATCTTATAAGTCAAGGACACAGTAAGGAAGCAAAAATAGCCAAAGACGTCGCAGCGGGAATGGTCTTACTTACGGCAATTAGTTCTGTAATCGTTGGTTTTCTTATCTTTTTTCCATATCTAATAAGAGCTTTAAGATAATTTTTCTTTTGGTTTTTCAGCTAATAAAATATTGTAAGAAGTAGCTCCCGATTTAAATAATCCCTCCTGATAAGTTCCCCATTGGCTATTGGTGATAAGAATGGAGGAAACTAAATGGGCAGCTGCTAAAATTTTTGCCACGGGTAATCCCCATCGGCACATTATTGTCATCTGCTTTGCTGATTTCATAACCCATGTTGTTACATCTAAATTTATAACGCTTTTAAAACCGGTTTGCTTGAGGACTTCGCCGACTTCATCCGCAGTCCTAAAATCATTAAAACAGCCGGAAACATCTTGTCCAACCTTCATTTGTCTTTTTTCCTCATCTGACAGTTCTCGCCTTCCTAAAAATGTTGCCGCTATAACTATTTTGCCTCCAGGCGTGACTACCCTAAATGCCTCTCTTATTAAATTGTCGATATTGGTAGAATGTTCAATGCTTTCAAGCGACCAAAACACATCAAATTTATTACTTACAAAAGGAAGTTCTTGATAATCGCCTTTTACGAAATTAACTTTTTGAGATAAGCATTTCTCTTTAACCAAATCTTTACCCTTAGTCAGCTGTTTATCTACCAAATTTAGACCAATAACTTGAGCTTTTCTTTCTCTAGCCAGCCATATACCGCTTCCTCCAATACCGCAGCCTGCATCAAGAACCAGACTTTCAGGCTTTATATTGGCATAATTTGCTAAAACTTCGTTTTCTTTAAGAATTGCCTCTTCGCGGTTAGAAACATTGCCTGCCCAAAATCCGTAATGAAGACCCAATGTTTTGCCATGCCAAAAAAACTTATAAAATGATTGCGTGACATCGTAATAATCAGCTACTCTTTGAACATGTTCTAACTCGGGGTTTTTACGATTCTCAAGAGTCATAAAGGACAATTTTAGCATTTTAAGATGCAAATGTCAAACTATAGGACACAGGTTTCGGAATAAAGCTATTGACATACGGAGCGTACAATACTAGAGTAAGGATGGCAGCTAGCAGCCCGCCTTCGGCGGGTAAAAGGGGGTGAAAAAGGAATGGATAAAAAAGATTTGATTGGCAAAGTTACTCATTACTACGACAAAATAGGAGTGGCGGTTATAAAACTTCAGAAAGGCTTGAAGGTTGGGGATAAAGTAAAGTTTGAGAAAAAAGATGCTTCTTTTGAGCAAACGATAGAGTCAATGCAGCTTGAGCACAAGCAAGTTTCATCCGGCAAAAAAGGGGATGAAATAGCGGTAAAAGTAGACCAAGTTGCGAAAGACGGCATCCTCGTTTCCAAAATATAGGTGCTGAACGTGTCGGTCTAAAATTTAGCTTTACACCTTCGGGGCGTAGTCTCATCACTGTCAAGAGAACTTTTATCTGAACCATCTTTTCTTCCCAATCTTAAACTGAACGAAAAAGAACACAAGGAACATTTCAAAAGTATAAAAAAGAGGAAAAGCATAATAAGCGAAATTCCATCTAGGAATAGTGATTGCTGTAAGCGTGCCGCTCAGTACTGATGCAAACCAAGGCCATCCTCTTTCTGTTTCTGGATGATAATAGGATTTAATAATTGTTGGCAATGTCGCCAAGCCCTCGGAAAGAATACTAAAAAATATTGCAATATTGCCAACTTTTGTTAGGTACCAAAGAAACAATCCTAAAAGAGATAAAATCCCACAACTTACATCTCTTAAGTTCAATCTCCAATACGATTTTTTATTTACAAATGATGCAATAAAAATACTAAGAGGGAAAATGCCTACGCTTAGCGTCATTAATGATTGAATGCCAACCTTTTGCGTTATTTGAGCGAAAAAAGCGATTAGAGGAGCGATAGACCAAATAAAAAATGTAATTTTATTGGGTTTTATTTCCCCCTTAACAGTTCCAATTACATAACTCATTGTTCCTACTGCATTTATAAATATTCCAAATAGAATCAAAAATTGAACTATCATAATTAAAGTATAACAAAATGTTAGAATCTATTTTCCATCTGATGAGGTTTGATATAAAAAGCTGAATATTTTAGCTTTACACCTTCGAAGTGTAGCCTTACACTTACACACAAAAGTATAGCGCTATGTAGCAATATACTTTTGGAGCAAATAGTGGGTACTATCTTAAAGGTGGACGTAAACCACAAAAAATTTTATTAGAAAACTTAAATTGTAGTTAAAGAGCGTATCTGATAGAATTGATTTGCATTGCTGGATCGTCTAATGGTAGGACAACGGACTCTGAATCCGTTTATCTTGG
>CAYPUE010000030.1:0-8511 GCA_964414015.1 uncultured Gammaproteobacteria bacterium | reverse complement strand
GAGAGAAGGTACGGAAAGTTAGCGATTGGTCGCTAGTCTTTAGCTAATAGCTAACGACAAAAGACCAAAGACTAATATAAGTACACCTAAGTGTGAATAGCACTTATTCCGCCATCAAGGTGGAAGAATTCTATTTATTAGTTTTCCTACCACTTCCTGATTTTTATAATTAACTTTTAACGGGTATTTACAAAGGGATTTGATGTTGGTAAATTAAGCTATGGGTAAGTTAAAAGTTATATTAGTAATTTTTATCTTGGCAGTAGCCTTAATTCTCAAACTCCATAACTACTCAATATATCCCCAGCGCGGAGCAACTTCAGACGAATATTCCTATTCTTTTCAGGGGATAAGCCTTTGGACGAAACATTTGCCGATTTCTTGGTCAGCATTTACAGCGTACCAGCACAGATACGATTTAACTATTGATAAGATTTATTTTCCAATGGTTTATCCTTATTTCGATCACACGCCCTTAAACGGACTTTTGGTCGGAGGCTTCGCGATTTTATTTGGACAGGATACTTTTCTGAAAGTGGATTTAAAAACCGTGCGGCTTATGCCAATTATTTTATCAATGGTTTCCGCAGTTTTTGTTTTCCTATTAGCGAAAAGGCTTTACAGTTACAAAACCGGAATTTTCGCTCTTCTGATTTATACAACTGCAACAATTTTTGTTATGAACGGCCGGGTTGTCTTGGCGGAAAATTTACTTACCCCTTTATTTTTACTTGCGATATATTTATTTAGTTTATGGGCAAAAAGCATAAGTTATAAAAAATCTATCTTAATTGGTATCTTATGCGGGTTAGCTTTTTGGACGAAAGAGCTCGGGATAGCTTTGTTTTTGGCAACGTCATTCCTTTTTATAGCCGAAAAAGCCGGATTAAAAAAGACATTATCAATGGCTTTAGTAGTGTTATTTTTCGTAGCATTATATGTAGCGTATGGTTTTTATTTCGACAAGGAGGTTTTTCTGCAAATACTTTTTCTTCAATCAGGCAGAATAATCGGTCCGGAAACTTTTACCTATATACTTTCAACCCCGATTATCGTCAATAAAGTTTTTCATGACGGATGGTATTTCTTTGGGTTTATATCTTTATTTTTGAGCTTTTCCGATTACAAAAAAAATAAAATCGTTCTTATTCCTGCATTATTTTATCTTCTTACTCTTATTGCTTCCTTAACTTCAGGAGGGGAGATGGGCTGGTATATAATTCCCCTTTTCCCATTTATGGCAATAGCCAGCGCTAACTTACTGGTGGAAGGTTTTAAAGAGAAAAATTGGTATGTTTTTGTGATGCTTTTATTTGTTGGATTATCGGAAATAAATCTTTTATATCAGGAAAACTTCGGTTTAACCGCAATGCAATTCCGTATCCAGCTTATCGCAATGTTCGTTCCGCTGATTATTCTTTTGCTTTGGAAAAAAGAAAAGTGGTTGAATATTCTATCTCACGCGTGGTTCTATCTTCTGATTTTTGGCAATATTCTCATAACGTATAATTACATCCACCCCGCCTAAAATTTTAGAGACAACTGGAAGAATAAGCGGATTTTTTTTGTGGGTGGATCGGGATGGAATCGGACCATCTACTTCTTCATTATCAGTGAAGCGTTCTACCAGTGAACTACCGATCCTTGGAGGCGCGAGTCGGATTCGAACCGGCGAATGGCTGTTTTGCAAACAGCTGTGTTAACCGCTTCACCATCGCGCCAAGTAAAACTTGGCTTGTCAACTACTCTCAAGTTTAGCATAAATAAATTCAGATTCCAATCACGTTCACTAATTACGGCTGACGCTAAATTGGAATTTTCTGATTATTTCTGCTACAATTCGCCGATGAGTCCTGATAATAAGGCAGAGTTTGGTCAGCCCTTGTTGCCCAAGAAAGGGGAATACATGCCGGCCGCAACAGCACCGTTTTTAAGCTACGGAGATTTTATTACACCGAATAGCTCTTTAGTAATTTTGGAACCTAATGCAATACCCGTTCATCCCGATATATTCCTGTCTCCTTTAGTTTACACGAAAGAATTTGCAGCAGAAGTAGCAATGTCTGTTCCCAGTTCAATCCGTCAGGATGTTGCCGAAATAGAAAGAAAATTAGGGGTTCATCTTGGAATGGAAGTAACAGAAGAAGGAGTAGCCCATGTTAATCGAATAACCCAAGCTAATGAAATAATCTATTTCAAAGATTTTGCTGTTACTGTCAGTCCTGGTGAGACAGGATTTGTAGAAGTTGATTATAACAAGGGAGATGCTACGAGCATAGCCTTGGTAAGAAAAGGGTATTGTCAAAGAGTATTTTCCCCAGATAATTCACATCCTATGCCCGAAGAAAAATTTAAAGCTTATGGATATCCGCCGGGAGATTACGATATCAAATTACCGACTTGGTATATTCATAACTTGCGATTTGTTGGGCTTGGCGGACTATTATATTTTAGGAATTTTGCCATAATGTTTAATAATTTAGGACTCAAAAAAGTAGGAAATAGATTATAATTTGATTCCATGGCTACCCACAAAATTCACTGGTAGAACGGTCGCCTGAGGTGACAAGTACATGGTCCGCGATTCCATCCCGATCCACAAGAATTTATTTGGCGGGGACAAAATATTCGATGATGTTAGAGATTCCTTCCTGTGCTTGCACTATTAATATTTGATGTTCTGGAAGAGCTAACCACTTTTTCATCCATTCTTCCTCCGCAAGTCTTAACGCGACTTTTCTAGATAACTCTATATTATCAGTTTCAATTAGAAATCTGTCAGTATTGGAAAAACTTTCATTTGGTTTTCCGAAATGATCAACAGCCTGTGGAATAGCGTATTCGATTTGATTAACAACATCTTCTAATTTTTCCGGATCAATTGATACATCAGTGCCATTTTTTATCCTGGGGAGATGAACTTTAAATAAAATTCCCGGGAAGGCTGCGATTTCTGGATACCTTATTTTTGCGGACATTATTTCTGTTGATAGTACTATCATTCTGGGATTTTGCACTTTTAGCATTTCTGTCAAGCTTGGGTAGCTTAGTAATAATTCTTTTACCTGAGCATCATAAGCATCTAGAAAATCTTTAAATACATCTGGAATTAGCCTTCTTTCAAGCTCGGGTATTCCTTTTGCATAGATCTCCTCCGGATTGTATTTCGAAAACAAGTCAATTAAATTAACATCACATATTGGATTTTGTCCTGGTAAAAATACTCCGAATGGAAATATTTTTCCGTTTCTATGATTTTGCGCAACAGCTAAAGATGGCTTATTCGTTTCTTTTGTAATTTTGTTGGCCGATAATAGCGCTTGTATTAGAGGGTCAGGATGTTTAACATTTCCTTCTATATAAACACCAATCCCTTTCCTAGGGGTAGGTTTCCTTTCTTTTAAAGCTTTATCTTTTGCACCTAATCCTCCGCAACCTGTCGGCATATGTCCTGAAGCAAAGATGCCACCGTCAAAATGACTTGCAACTACAGCAAATTTTATTCCGGCGCTTGTAAGAATTTTACTTTCTATCTGACCTCCAGCCGCAATCGTTTTTCTTGTTACATATCTTTCTGGTTGTGGAAGTCTAACCCTTGCGTCTCCGCACGCATCTAATAAATACAAATTTCCTGCTCTTCTATTTTCCATCCATTTTGCCCTAAGCTCGTCTGCCTCCTTACTATGATTATCGGCAAGAAGAGCGTCTCGTGTTATTGCGATACTTTCTGCGGATCTTGTAATCTCTGAATGTTGTGCTTCAGTCATATAGGCCTATAAGTATACAGGTTTTGCGGGAAATTGCAATTGCGAAAATTTTAGTTTTAATGTATTATCAATTTCATGTTGCAGATTGGAGAAACTTTTTTTACATCAGTTGGGTGTATGGACGGACGGTCCGAGTGCGCAGTGGCAAAATGGGGTAGGGAAAAATTTAATGTTAAGTTTGCTGATGCAATTACCGAAGCAGGATTGGCTGGATTATTAGCTAAGGATAACGTTGACAAATACCTTCTTGAATCTTTAAAGAAGAAAGTTTTGATTTCAATAGAAAAACATCATTCAAAAAATATTGTAGTCAGCGGACACGAAGATTGCGCGGGGAATCCGGTTGAGGACAACGAACATAAAAAAGATGTCTTAAAAGCGGTAAAAGTAATCCAATCTTTCGTTTCGGAGGGGACAAAAATAATCCCGGTTTTCGTAAAAAGAAGTTCTTCGGCAAGCTCAAAATGGATAGTTGAAGAAATGTGAAGTTAAAAACCTACAAAGAAAGCCTCAATTATTTAGAAAGATTCATTGGCAATATTATTTTCAAAAGAATAGAAGATAATGTGGGCTACAATCCTTTGGATAGGATGAGAACGCTTCTTGGTTTTCTGGAGAATCCGGAAAAAAAGTTCAAATCAATTCTTGTTACCGGTACTGCGGGTAAAGGTTCCACTGCTTATTTAATTTCTCATATTTTAAAGACCGCAGGATACAAAGTAGGTCTGACGATTTCCCCTCATTTGCAGAAAGTTAACGAAAGGCTTCAGATGAATGGAAAAGAGATTTCGGAGGAACAGTTTGTTGATCTTTTGAACAATGTTATTCCTGCAATCGAAAAGATGTCTAAGACGCAAATAAGTAAACCATCGTATTTTGAGATTTTGATAGCAATGGTTTTTTTGTATTTTGCGCAAGAAAAAGTGGACTTGGCAGTTGTTGAAGTGGGAATTGAGGGGAAATATGATGCGACAAATGTCTTAAATCCTCTGATGGTTATTTTGACTAACATTTCTCTTGACCATACTCAAATTTTGGGGAATACGGTTGAAGAGATCGCCAAGGAAGCTGTTCAGGCCATTAAACAATTCTCAATTAATAATCAAGTCGTGATTACTGGAGTAAAACAGCCTTCAGTGATAAAAATAGTTGAAGAGAGGTGCAGGGAAGTTGGGGCGAAGTTATTGAGACTTGGAAAGGATTTTGATGAATCCATTATTAAGAATTATAAGCTTTCATTGTTAGGAGATTATCAAAAAGAAAATGCGAGTCTGGCAGTAGAAGCCATACTATGTCTTAGAGAGTTAGGGTTTGATATAGAAGAGGAAGCTATCCAAAAAGCTCTAAAAACAGCCTTTTTTCCGGGAAGATTTGAAATTCTACGGGTTAATAGTTCAAAGTTCATGGTTCATGGCGTCTACCATCAACCATCGACCATCAACCATATGCTCATTCTTGACGGCGCGCATAATTCCGCGAAAATGAACGCGTTTATTTCTTCTTTGAAAAAATTATTTCCCTTAGAGAAGAAAATTTTTGTTATCGCTTTCAAAAAAGATAAAAATATAAAGGAAATGCTTAAGAGTATTTTGCCTGTTTCCGATGTAATTATTGCTACGAAATTTAGTATGGCAACGGATGTAAGTAAGAATGCGTCTGCGGACGCAGTTGATATCAAAAATCAAATATTAAAAATCAAAAATAAGACTAAAATTTTGGTTGAAGAGAACTCAAAAAAAGCGCTGGAAAAGGCTTTGGAACTTACAGCAATTCAGCAATTTAACAATTCAGCAATTACCGTAGTCACCGGTTCTTTGTATTTGGTAGGAGAAATAAGAAGTATGCTATAATCTTCTTATGGTACTATCGGATAAAGATATAAAAAAGGCCTTTCTGCAAAGCAGAATTGTTATTACTCCAGCTCCTGATTTAAAACAGCAGCTAGGTTCTTGCTCGATTGACCTAAAACTTGGAGATACTTTCAGAGTTTTTGATTACAGCCGTTACCCATATATTGATCCTTCCAAAAAAGATTACAGCAACGAAATAACCAAAGTTATCAAACTTCAAAACGGAGAAAAATTTATTATGCAGCCGGGAGAGTTTGTTTTGGCAGTAACTCTGGAAAAAGTCAAAATTGCGTCGGATCTGATGGGCAGGCTTGAAGGCCGTTCTTCTTTGGGAAGACTTGGTTTGGTAGTTCATTCAACCGCTTCAATTTTTGATCCGGGGTGGGATGGAAAACCGGTTTTGGAACTGGGAAATTTAGGAAAAATGGCAATTTCTCTTACGTGCGGCATGAGGATTTGCGCCATGACATTTGAAGAGCTGTCAAGTCCCGCAGAAGTTCCCTACGCCAAGAAAAAACTGGCGAAATACAAAATCCAAAATGGCCCAAGCGAAAGCAAAATACACGAGGAAAAATGAAATATCACGTAGAATTTGATTTAGAATTAAAGAAAAATCCTTACCCTGGTAAACTTATCGTTATTGAGGGGATTGACGGAAGCGGAAAAACAACTCAAGCCCAAAAAATAACAGAAACTCTAAACAGAAAAGGCATAAAAAGTATTCTTACCAAAGAGCCTACAGATGAAGTGACAGGAAAATTAATTAGGCAAATTTTGAGCGGGCAGACTAATCTTCCGCAAATAGCATTCCAATATCTATTTTCTGCCGACAGAGCAGTCCATCAGGAGCAAATCGAGAATTATTTGCAAAAGGGGATAACGGTCGTAAGCGATCGCTATTTCTGGTCTTCTGTAGTTTATGGCATGGTTGATAAAGAAATGGATTTTGGAAACGGGAATGGAGAGAGGAAAAATCTGCTGGTGGCGCTTAGCATTCTTTCAATGTATCATCAGTTTCTGCTTCCGGATTTTTCCTTTGCCCTCAAAGTTTCGGTTGCAACCGCAATTGAAAGGATAAAAAGAAAAGATCGCCATATTGAAATTTATGAAAAAGAGAACAAGTTGGAAAAACTGGCAATAGGTTATGATTGGCTTATCAAGCAGTTTGCGGAAGAAATTATGGTGATTGACGGAGAGAAGAGGGTTGAAGAAGTAACAAGGGAAATAACAGGTAAAATTATAAATACTAAGCGCTAAACGGGCTTGGGATTTATTTAGAATTTAGATATTAGAAATTAGAATTTTTTGCTTATGGTGCTGGGACCAAAACTATTATTAAAATTAGTTAGGACAAAGAAGCTCGTAGAGGGTTTGTCGGAGAGGGAACTGACCAATCCCGAAGGCACGGGGTTTGATTTGCGTTTGGGCGAAGTTTATAAGATAAAAGGTTCGGCATTTTTGGGAGAAACCCACAGGAAAACTCCGGATATTAAACTTATTAAAGCTTACAAGAAGAGTAAAACTCAAAGCATCAAAATAAAACCCGGGGATTTTTTCCTGGTTAAGACAATAGAAAAAATAAATCTGCCGGTTGATTTGTCAGCAGTGATTATTCCCAGAACCACCACTTTCCGCTCCGGAATTTTCATCCGCACCGGGCCTGTTCAGCCGGGTTATCAGGGAGAGCTCACTTTTGGCCTGAAAAATGAAGGGCCGGTAACGGTTGAAATTGAGATGGGAGCGCGCTTCGTCCATTTGGTCTTTCATGAAATAAAAGGCAAAGGCTCACAATATCGGGGGCAATGGCAAGGCGGAAGAGTGACAACGAAGAAAAAAGAAAAACAAGTTTAACTAATCTGGAAATGGTAAAATAACAATAAAACCTGCATAAAGTATGCTACTACATAGCGATATACTTTTGTCGAAGAATAGATTTGAATAATGATTTATGGCGAGTTTGGTCGAGCTAGAGAAAGAAATAGAAAAACTAAAAGCGAGAAACAAAAGAGTTGAGACGGATAAGGCTTGGGAGACAAGTTATACGAGAAGAGGTTTGCTGATCGTTTCTACTTATCTGGCGATTAGTTTGTATTTAAGCGCTATAAATATCGCAAATTCCTGGCTCAACGCAATCGTTCCGTCAATAGGATTTCTATTATCTACTCTTACTCTGCCGTATTTTAAAAATCTGTGGATCAAATTCAACCGCTAAGGTATTGCATCGGAGGAGAAAGTTTGTTATCGCCGAGACGAGATATAAATAAGGTTTTTGTTTTTGCGCCGAGAGATCGGAAACCGACGTTATCTTGTTTTGGAGATAAGATATTTGCTAACTAAGCCCTCGATCTGCGCCAGGATTCTTTTCCGGACATTAGGATCCGATTTGGAAACTTCACAAGCCAACTTATATAACGCAAGAGGGGAAATTGTGAGCCACTTGTTGTTTAAGGAGAGAAAAACCAAGCAGGCCATTACCGCAATTCTCTTGTTTCCATTTTTGAAGGGATGATTTTTGATCAACGAGTAAAAGAGAATGGCAGTTTGTTTAATAAGTGTTGGATATAACAACTTTTTGTCGAAAGATTGGCTTGGAGAGCCCAGGGCGGATTCTAGCAACGCATTGTCTCTTGTTGAATAATCCGGAATTGGTTCCTGAAATGTAAAACGCTCGCGGGCAAAATCGAAACAGATATATTCAAAGTCATCAATCGTCAACCATTTACTTTCAGGTTGTTGCGAGTCTTCTGAAGGTTTCCCCATACTCTTTAAGACCACGCTTAATAGCCCTTCTAATTACCCTGGCTTTAAGGGGATTTTTCTTTATGTAATTTTTTTCTGAGAAATTTAACTTCTGTCTCATAAAGATATTATAGCATATTTTGTGGATGTAAAAT
>CAYPUE010000029.1:0-9144 GCA_964414015.1 uncultured Gammaproteobacteria bacterium | reverse complement strand
CAGAATCCAATTTCCAAAAAATGGGTTATTTTGTCTCCGAGACGGGCCAAACGGCCGGATGTCGCTAAAGGATTTGAGCCGGTTTGTCCGTTTTGTCCGGGCAAAGAAAAAGAAGAGAAGGAAGTTTATCGGGTTGGCGGGAACGATAACGATAGTGGATGGCAGATCCGCGTTTTACCAAATAAATTTCCTTTCGCGCCGATTCATGAAATTATAATTCACTCTCCTGATCACCACAAAAATTTTGATGAACTGCCCTTGTCTTCGACAGAACTTATAATTGATACCTATAGACAGCGTTACAATACTTATAAAGATAAAGGCCAGGTATATATTTTCCATAATCATGGAGAGGGCGGGGGAGAAAGCCTGCCTCATCCTCATACCCAGCTGGCTGTTATTCCATACGATGTCAAGATGGATGTACCCAGACTTGCTTCCAATAAAGAAATAGCGGAAGTTTCCAAAGATCAAATTACTCAAGAAACAAAAGAATTTATAATTTTTTGCCCAAAAACTTCCCAATGGCCGGATGAAGTTTGGATTAGTCCCAAAAAAAGAGGAAGAGCCTTCGGAGAGATTAACGATACGGAAGTTTCGGATTTAGCTTTTACCGTTTCAAGACTGGTACAAATCCTTGATCTTCGCCACGGTAATGAATTTCCATTTAATTTTTATATTTATCAAGGCGGGGATTGGTATTTGCGGATTATTCCCAGAGTCAAGTCTTTAGGAGGATTTGAGATTGGCACCGGAATATTTATCAATACTCAAGATCCCAGCGAAACAATAAATTTCATAAAGGAACATTTTGAAAATCCGGATGAAGCAAGGATAAAACTAAAATATCAAGCGGGGTATGGAAGGGGAGTCTAAATTCTTATTCGGTTTTTTGCTGAATTCCCAGCAACCAAAGTATTGACTCTTTTTTATAGCGTCTGTCGCCTCTTGAATTTATTCGGATAGCCGGAAGCTTGCCTCTTTTGCCCCAACGCTTAATCGTTAATGGTGAAACTCTAAGAACTTGCGCGACTTCGCGAACTGTTAGAAGATCTGGAAGATTATTTATTGATAGTGTTTGACTCATAGTAGCCTTACGAATATACTTTTAATAATCAATATGCTAGTTAATTGCATATACAATAACAAAGTATAACAATATTGTCAAGTACCAAAAAATAAATAGATTGTTATTTTTGTATTTTTTGGTACGCAGACCCTGTAGGAGTGCTCTTGCGACGCGAGGACGTAGACCTCGGGAGCAAGTAAACTTTCTAGCAGGGTCAAGAGGTATTTTAGTAAAAAGCCCCGGTGTTCGGGGCTTAATACTAAATACGAAATACTTTATACAAGATACTCGTTTATTTTAATTCAACAGTTGCGCCAGCAGCTACTAGTTTAGTCTTTGCCTCTTCTGCTGTTTTCTTATTGACTTGCGTCATTACCTCTTTTGGTGCAGCATCAACTAAGTCTTTGGCTTCTTTAAGTCCCAAGGTTGGAACTAATTCGCGAAGCGCTTTAATAACAGCGATTTTATTTGCTCCGGAACTTGCAACAACAACATTAAATACTGTTTGTTCTTCAACAGGTTCTGCTGCTTGTGCGCCAGATGCCGTTGCAGCTGGTGCTGAGGCCATCATGGCCGAAGCACTTACTCCGAATTTTTCTTCCAAAGTTTTTACGAAATCGGAAAGCTCCAAAACTGACATTTCTTCGATTGCTTTAAGTAATTCTTCTTTTGTTAATCTTGCCATATTACACCTCCTCTCAATTTTACAATTAGACTATTAACGAATTAAAAAGTTAACGGATTAATTCGCAATTCGTTAATGCGTTAATCGACTAATTCAAAAATTAAATCTTTTTCTGTTTAAGTGCAGAAAGAGTCATTACGAATTTTTGCATATTCCACAAAAGCGCTCTATGAAGCCCGAAAATAGGAGCCTTGATTCCTCCGACGATTTGAGCAAGCAATATCTCTTTGGTAGGAAGAGTTGACAATTTCATTACATCCTCTTTCGTCAATATTTTCCCCTCGAGGAATCCGAACTTAATTTCAGGAAGATTTATCGCTTTTATCGCTTTGGCAAGCGCTTTTATTGGAGAAATTACATCTGAAAAAGAAAAAAGAGTGGCGGTTGCGCCTTGAAAAGCTTTTGGATCCTCAACAGCAATTTTTACATCTTGAGATTTAGACAGAGCAATTTTCAAAAGCGTATTTTTAGTAACAACCAGTTCGGCATCGCTTTTCCTTAACTCTTTTTTAAGAGTCTCTAATTGTTTATGAGTCATTCCCTGATAATTGGCAAAAATAATGCCTTTGGCACGGCTTACTTTTTCCGCAATCTTAGCTACAATTTGCTCTTTTTTCTGCCTGACGTTGTTAATTTTCGTATCCATAAAAAAACACTCTTACCGAGTGCTTACGTAATTATGTCCGCCTTTGGCGGACTAAATTTCGTTTGCTCCTCGGTAGGATTTATTCTGCTTTGCAGAACCCACTGTCTTAGGACAAAATTAAATATACCAGATACTTATTACAGAGTCAAGAGGAATTAAAAGCGGATTATTTTTTCTTTTCTAGTTTTTTATTACGCATCATTAAAGCCCATCGTCTTACAACCGATAATCCTTTTGCCGCTAAATTATCTTTAGGAGGATCTTTAATCAAAGGATCTCCCACGGCTGTTAATATCTTAACTTGCATATTGTCAATAAACTCTCCCAGGCTAACTGGACTTTTATTTTTCTTACGGAGCGCATTATACGCTGCAACTACGAGCTTTTTGATGCCTTTCTTTCCTAAAGTATCTGTATCTTTTGGAGATTTGGCGACGGCGTCCAAAAGCGCTTGGGCTTCTGGAGCAACTGAAACATATTTTTCGCCAGGCGGAAGAATGCGTTCTATCATAGCATCTACGTTTATATCACGCTATAAGACTTTTTGTCAAATTTTATAGATCTAATTTTATTCCCGGACTCATGGTGGATTTTAAGACAGTATTTTTAATATTCTCTTTTTTAATGGCATTAATTATGGTTTCGATATTTTCCGTTAGTTTCTTCGGACCAAAGGAAAGTTTGCCAACACTCAAGTGCATAATTGGAGATTTAGCTTCGGTTTTGAAGCGGATTTGTCCCTTCGCAAAGCTCAGGGCAAGCCTTTTTGGGTCATTAGTTATCGTATTGTTTTTCGGGTTTGGCATAAGACCCCGAGGTCCTAGGAATTTGGCAATTTTGGCTAATTTTGGCATCATTGCGGGTACTGCCAAGAGCACATCGAAATTGATTTTTCCTTTTTCAACTTCCGCGACTATTTCGTCATCGGCAATGGCGACTCTTATAACTTTGCCTGTTCCATGGGGCAGGGTAACAGTGCCGGATATCCCTTGAGAAGAGGTATTGATATGAAGCTCCACGGTTTCATCGAATTTGGATATTTTCAGTTTCGGTAAAAGCTCCAAAGCATCAGCTAATTTGTATTTTTTCGTCCTATCAACAAGTTTTTTAACTTCCTGATATTTTTTCGATCTGACGTGTTTTGGTTTTTTAACTTTGACTGTTTTTTTTGGTTTTTCTTCCTTCGGTTTTTCGGATTTAGCCTTTTCCAAAGCTTCCATCCTAGCTAATTCTTCTTCGGAAGGACCAACCGAGACAACTCTTTCTCCGCCTTTAGCGCCTTTAACAACCTGCCTGTCGGCAGACAGGGCTTTCTTCTCTTCTCTTTTTTTCTTTATATCTTTTTTTTGTTTTTGCTCCAGAGCCTCATCTCCCAAAGCAGTTACTCTAATTTTTCCCATATTTATTTTACCTCCACTCCCATACTTCTGGCAGTTCCTTTAACTATTTTTGTAGCAGCTGCTAGATCATTGGCATTTAAATCTTCCATTTTGGCTTTGGCTATTTCTTCAGCTTGCATTTGCGTCAAGGTTCCGGCAACTTCTCTTCCCGGTTTTTGTGAGCCTTTTTCACGGCTGATTGCTTTTTTAATCATTTCCGCAACCGGCGGCTTTTTGACGATAAAAGAAAATGTTCTGTCTGTAAAAACTGTTATAACAGCGGGTAAAATTGTGCCTTTTTGACTGGCTGTTCTATCATTAAAAGCTTTTACGAACTCCATAATAGGAAGTCCGTGCTGACCCAAAGCAGGACCAACCGGAGGAGCAGGAGTTGCCTCCCCGGCTTTGATATTTAATTTGATAATTGTCTTTATTTTTTTAGCCGCCATAATTTTTGGAATTCTTGAAGTGTGAAACTTTTGACGTTTTTGATCTTGATCTCTTGATTATCCGAATTCTTGATTTCAAGATATCAAAGATTCAAGTTCAAAGATTCTCACTTCCAACTTCAAAAATTCTATTTTATAACTTCGTAACTTGCAAAAAGTCTAATTCTACCGGTGTTTCCCGTCCGAAAATTGAAACTAATACTTTGAGTTTCCCTTTTGCTTCGTCTATCTCATCTACTGTTCCAAGGAAATCAGCGAACGGACCATCGACAATTTTGACTGCCTCGCCTTTGGTAAAGGCTGTTTTATATAACGGTTCTTCCAAATTCATAAACTTTTGGATTGCCGAAACTTCATTTTCCGAGATTGGAGTTGGTTTGTTGCCTGCGCCGATAAATGCAGTAACGCCTTGAGTGGTTCTGACCAAAAGCCATGTTTCATCATCCAGCTTCATTCTGATTAAGACATAGCCTGGGAAAATCTTCTCCTTGACAGTTTCTTTTTTGCCTTGAGAAACTTTGATGGTATTACGGGTTGGAACAATTATTTCAAAAATTCTATCCCCAAATCCCATTGACTCAATTCTTTGCCATAGGGATTTCATAACTTTATTTTCATGGCCGGAATAGGTATGTACGATATACCATTTGCCTTCTTGGGGAAGAGTAATTGGCGGTTCTGCAATTTGTTTGTCCATAATTATTTTATAAATACCTCCATAAGTTTGGTAAAGACGAAATCAGCGCCTCCTAAAAAAAGTCCGACAATAAGACTAACTAGAATAACCACTCCGGTTAACCTTATAACTTCATCTTTGGTTGGCCAAACTACCTTTTTAAGCTCGTCCTGAACCTCTTTTAAAAAAGTAATAGGCGATGTTGCCATATTTTATCAATTACTTGATTAGCGAATTAAAAAATTAACGGATTCAATCCGTTAACCCGTTAATACGTTAATTGAGCAATGAGTTATTTTAGCAAATCTCGGTTGACATGTAAAGAGTAAGTATGTAGTATAATTAATACTCATGAATAAAATTAGAAAAGTGATTATACCTGCGGCAGGATTTGGCACCAGATTTCTTCCTCAAACCAAAGCCATGCCCAAGGAGATGCTTCCGATAGTAGATAAACCGGTTATTCAGTATGTGGTTGAGGAGGCAGTTGCATCAGGCATAGAAGATGTAGTGATTGTTACCGGAGCTTTGAAAAGAGCTATCGAGGATCATTTTGATGTTCCCAACGCAGAACTTATCAAAAATCTGCAAAACGGCGGCAAGGAAAAAATGCTTGAAGATATTCAGAGAATTTCCGAAATGGCAAACTTCATCTATATTCGCCAGAAAGGGCCTTATGGAAATGGAACTCCGGTTCTGTCGGCAGAGCCGGCAATTGACAACGAAATGTTTGCGGTAGTATGGGGAGATGAGTTTATTTACAGCACTCCTCCTAGGCTTGCGCAAATGATTAAGGTTTATGAAAAATACGGCGGTGCAGTTATTTCCGCAGTCAGAATAAAAAACAAAGAGGACTTAAGAAGATATGGAATAGCCAAAGTTACTCCGGTCGAAGGAAACGTTTTTAAAATCGAAAAAATTGTCGAAAAACCCGAGCCGGAAAACGCCCCTTCTAATCTTGCGACTCATGGAGCATACATTCTCCCTCCGCAAATTTTTGATATTTTGCGCAAGCAAAAGTTGGAAAAAGACGGGGAGCTGTATCTATCAGTTGCCATAGATAATTTGATTAAAACAGGTTATCCTGTTTATGCTTGTGAGATAGAAAATGGTAAATACTACGATACCGGAAATAAAATTGAATATCTAAAAACCGTGGTTGAATTCGGACTCATGCATAAAGATATCAACGGCGAATTCCGCAAATTCCTTAAAGACCTCAAATTATAATTATTAACTTGACAATTATTTGATTAACGAATTAAAAAATTAACGTATTTAATCCGTTAACCCGTTAGTACGTTAATCCATTAATTTATCTAATTAGATTTTGACATTCCTAAAAGATGAAAAATAAAATAAAATTCTTCATTTGGGGGTCTTTAGTCTTTACAGTCTTTGTCTTCTTCTCGTATCTGGTGCACAAGGATACTTTTACTCAATTTGACTTCGATACTACGGTAAGACTTCAGGATAATATCAGCAGACGTTTCGATGAGGCAGCTTCTTTTCTAAGCGATATCGGTGCTTTTGAAATAATGCTTGGAGCTTTAATAGTGGTTTTGGTGTTTTTGCGAAAAATAAGAGGAGTATTTGTTTTAGGATTCTTTGGGCTTTTTCATTTAATTGAGCTTTACGGAAAATTTTTTGTTAGTCATTTTCCGCCGCCGGAGTTTATGCTAAGAACAGAAAAAATTATTAATTTTCCGCAGTTTTATATAAGAGCGGAGAATTCTTATCCTTCAGGGCATGCGGGGCGAGCAGCATTTTTGAGCATACTGATTGGATTAATGATTCTTCGCTCGGAAAAATTATCAAGCTTTAAAAAAACAATAATTTTGGGATTTATAATCGCTTATGATATTGCGATGTTCGTGAGCAGAGTTTATCTAGGAGAACATTGGACATCGGATGTCATCGGCGGGGGACTCTTGGGAGCAAGTCTTGGACTTCTATCTCTTATTGCCCTTTAATATTTCCATGCTTTTGCTTACGTAGGGACAAGACTTCTCAATTGCCGCTGCAATAATTCCTTGTTGCTCTTTTTGAGCAGGGGAAAACAATTCTGGGTCAAGGCCTGGTTTAACAGGCGGAATATCTCTTAATCCGCTTCGTTCCTGCAAACTACGAAGTTGCTCTGGAACTGGACAAATGTCTTTACCTTGAGTTATGCAATTAGGGCACAATTTTTCTCCCATATTATTGAAAGGAATTATAATACAAAAACCTTCTCTTTGCAAGAATAAGCCTAATTGATCCGTGCTCCTACTTCAACATGCCCAATATAAGAAAAATTACTGATACAATTTCAATAATGGGATTTAGAATGCCCGAGACGATATCTTCTAGAATTTTATTTCCGGTTGTTTTGAAAGGAGCAAATTTTTTATATCAGGAATTTCATGGTTTGGATTCTACCGCAGGAAAAAAGCCCCTTTTTGAAAGTAAAGGAGTATTGTTTATAGCTAACCGCATGAACGATAAAGATCAGTTTCGGTTAAGAGACGTATTCATACGTGAAGATATTTATAATCCGGTTAAAAAATTCGGCCCAATTTCTTTGGTTGAAATAACATCTTGGTTTGATTTTCATGATCCTACAACAAACCTTAAAATAATAAAAGGCGAGCCATATCTGTCGATACATCTAGGTCCCAAAAATAATGTCTCTCCCGTAACTTACAAAAACTTTACAGAGGGCATGAAGAGCGCAAGTAATTACATAAAGGCTTACAGAGGTAAACTTCCTCAAAATCATGTAATTGGAATCACTTTTAAGGAATTAGCAGAGGCTTCGAAGAGATATGGATTTTCACTAGCCGAAACTCCTTTACCAAGGAGGGTAAAGGGTCGTTTGAGAAAAACAATAAAATATAATATAAGTTCTAAAAGAGAGGTGAGAGATGTAACATTGTGTTTTCAATCATACGATGATCTAATAAGAAGATTCAATTTTTAATCCAACCGCTACGTCTATCAACGTAGCAGGCGTTGAGTAGCTATATTAGGAGATTAACTAAAAGTATTTTCAAGCATTTCGTGAATTCGTTTCTTCATAGCACTTAATAAAGTATTCTTTTAGCATAATTAGTAGCGTTGTTCTTCCACGATTAGATTTTAGATATAATTCTCGCCGTTTGGCATCTCTAATGTTCCCATAAGCTTCGTAATGGACTAATTCAAGCGGAATATATGTTTTTGTTGATTTATTCTCACCCTTGTTATGGGAAATTACTCTTTGTTTTAAATCTTCCGAGTAACCAATGTAGATAAAATTATTGAAAGAATTGTGAAGAATGTAGACGTAGTAGAATTTCATTTAAACTGGCACAGGCACCATTCGGCGCCTGGCTGCGGTCCAATTCTTTCCTTGTTAGCGAAGCAAGGTGCAGAATTGTACCTTGCAGGGATGCCGGGATTCGAACCCAGAAAAGCAGTTTTGCCTGCCCGCAGAAATTGCAGGTCTGAGAGGAATCGAACCTCTACTCAGGGTTTTGGAGACCCTTGGTCTACCGTTAACCTACAGACCTATCATGCAATGCAGGCGGGGAGACTGCTGTGATAACCGTTTCACCACATCCCTACGTTGTTAATAGCAGACAGCTTATGGTTTATAGATATTTTACCATTTGTCATATGCCATTAGCTATTAACTATTTCAGTTTTTCTGTTTCTTTGTGTTCTGTGACTTTTCGACAATGATTGCAGAACTTTTTAAGCTTCAATTTTTCAAGCGTATTTACCTTATTTCTAGTTGTTATGTAATTTCTGTGTTTGCAAACACTGCAAAAAAGAGCTAATTTTGTAACATTTTCACCTTTTGCTGCCATATATTTTCCTCCTTCCATTAGAAACTCTTAGTGAGTTTCACGAGATTTAGAGTTTCTTATGTCCTTCTAAATCGCTCTTGGCGCCGCGCTACGAATAGTAGGTAAGGCGCAAAGTAAGATTAAGAGGACTTTCTCCTCTTGAGCCGGGAGCGGGAATCGGACCCGCGACCTAGTCATTACCAATGACTTGCTCTGCCACTGAGCCATCCCGGCCCGTTCGCCGTTCTGCAGTGCAGAACTCCTCAGGACGAAGTGCTGGAGGAGGGAATTGCACCCCCGTAGTCCTTTCGGACGCGTGGTCTACAGCCACGTGCAATTGCTGCTCTGCCACCCCAGCTCGTTAAAATTGAATTGTGAGCCGACTGTCGGATTTGAACCGACGACCTGCTGTTTACAAAACAGCTGCTCTA
>CAYPUE010000028.1:0-10195 GCA_964414015.1 uncultured Gammaproteobacteria bacterium | reverse complement strand
TGAACTCGCTTCTCTACCTTGGGAAGGTAGCATACTACCGGTGTACTAACCCCGCGTAATTAACTTTTTAAATGCATTGCCGCCTTTGTAAGATTTGATCAGTCGTTCTCTTCTTTTTGCCTCAAGCGAATTATCATATTTTTCTGTATAAATAATTTTCCAAATACCTTTTTGATTTGTTGATTTTGTTTGTCCACGATTATGTTCTGTAATACGCCTTATTAAATTATTAGTGCTACCAATATAATGTTTGTTTGTTAAATTATTTTTTAAAATATAAACCTTAAACATTTTTTCGCTACCTCCCCGCTTAGCGGGGCGTTCTACCGATGAACTACTCCCGCTTCCTCACTTCGTTCGTCAGCGCAAGCATTTCGCACGGCTCAATGCTAGCGCACTATTTATCAATTGCTCTTTCTTCTCTTTTCTCCACCCTTTAATTTCGATTTCTCTTTTTAACGCTTCTGTTTTCGTAGTATACGTTTCCGAATAAACTAATTCAACTGGTAATCTTCCTCTAATCGACTTCGCTCCGTATCTAGTAAAGTTATGCTGACGGACTCTTTCGTTTATATCCCGAGTATATCCTGTATACAGCGAACCATCTTTGCATCTGATTATATAGATATAATAATTCACATTCGTTTTACTCAGTGCAAGCATAATTTGTGCTGGAATTGAAAATTCCAGCACCGAGCGAAGCCAAGTCTGACTTGGCGAAGCGAGGTGCCGAGAGTCAGAATCGGACTGACATAGCCTGTTCTTCAGACAGGTGCCTTGACCAACTTGGCTATCTCGGCATGTATAAATGCTGTTGGTAATTAGCTTAGCTGTTCTCAAACAAACATAACTTTAATATTTGCATCAGTTTTAAAACAGCATTTATACATGCCCTCGGCCATTTAAACGTATTTGGCTATTTTCAATGAACCAACTCTTTAACCTTTTTCTTAAAAAACTTTTACCCAATCTACTTTTCAAATATTTTTCTCTTTTATATGAACCCTTTTCATTTAAACAAGCTTCGTAATATATTATATCAAATGGGCAATAATATTTAGTAGAAACAACTTGTTTACCATTGTGTTCTTCCAATCTCTTCTTCAGATCGCTTGTGCAACCGGTGTAATAAAAATTCCTCTTTTTGCTTTTTAAGACATAAACATAAAACATTTTATTCGACATTGATAATATCAATTTTCGTATCCGATGTAAATATGAAAATGTTATAATTGTTCTATGACAATAAGTAAAAAAGCTTACTCAACGTATACTTCCATAAATAAATTTCATCATAAAGCGAATGTTGCCCGTGAAGAAGATAAGCATCTTGAGGCGTTAAAATTAATGGACGAAGCATTGATAGAATATTCAAGAAAAAATGACAACAGAGGAATTGCAATGGCAATAGCTGACAGGGCATTAACATACAAACATTTATTTTTGCTATCTTCCCAAAAAGTATTTGCGATATTGATGAAAAAAGATGCGGAAACGTGCTTAGATATTGCCCAGAACTTCAATCTTAGAGAATTGTATGGGGTGGTTTATTTTAGGCTTGGGGAAGCAGACATGCTTTTTGGGGATTATGGAAAAGCCACGGACAATTATCGAAAATCCTTGGAGAATTGCACCGGAACTAATGCGGAAAGAGGAGATTATAAATACCATTTAGGAGAAGCAGTATATAAAACAGGGGAAAAAGAAGAAGGGATGCGTTTACTTCTTGAAGGATTAAGGGAGATTCAGGAAAATAAAGACGAGATTAATGATTTTATAGAGCATGTTTGGGAATCTGGCTGTTATATGCGGCTAGCTGAACTTTTGAGAGAAGATAAGCCAAGTCAGGCGAAAATGTATTTGAAAAAAGCACAAGAAATTGCAAAATCAGACGAGAAATTAATTATTAGAAGAAGACAGATTGCTAAATTAGCAAAAACTTTTTAATTGTGGTGGGCTCCAGAGGTCTCGAACCTCTGACCTTTGCGATGTAAACGCAACGCTCTGCCAACTGAGCTAGGAGCCCCCCGTCATTTCATTCCTCAGGACTAGCTCTTCACTATGTTCAGAACTAGCCCATTAGGATATCATATCGCGTGCTGAAGCCGACGCTTCAGCACCGAGGTCGCCCGTTGACGACCGAGGTGGGCTTGAGAGGACTCGAACCTCCAATCCTTACGGAATACGCACCTCAAGCGTACGCGTATACCAGTTCCGCCACAAGCCCAAACTTTTACTTATTCTATCACAAGTTTGTGCCCGAGGGGAGACTCGAACTCCCAAGCTCTTACGAGCACTGACTCCTGAAGCCAGCGCGTCTGCCAATTTCGCCACCCGGGCAAAGCAAGCTAATTGTATCAGAGCCCGCAGCTCTTGACAACAAAACGCCATTTACATATCCTATAAACGCAAACAGCATGAAAATAATAAGCTCTGCTTTCGGAAGTAATTCAACAATACCTTCGAAATATACTTGCGAAGGAGAGAATGTTAATCCCCCGCTTGAATTTGCGGATGTTCCGAAAAATGCCAAAAGTTTGGTTTTAATTATGGATGATCCGGATGCGCCGATGGGAACCTTTGTTCATTGGGTTTTGTTTAATATAGATCCTTCGGAAAAAGAAATTGCAGAAAATAGCGTTTCGCATGCTGGCTATATTGGCCCTTGTCCTCCGCCCGCTTCGCCGGAGCAGCTTCAGCGAGGCGAGTCCGGAACTCATCGATATTTCTTCAAACTTTACGCTTTGGATACTAATTTGAATTTGCAAAATGCGGATAAAAATATGGTTGAAGAAAAAATGCAGAGCCATATCCTAGAAAAATCAGAGCTAATAGGCCTTTATAAGAAAAATAATCTATAAATAGGCTTATGTTGTAGTCGTTAACTGTCTTCTTGTTCTTTTAGCATTTCTATTAAATGCAGAAAAAGTGTATCCTTTAGGCAGAACTTCACCGTGCCCATGAAAATACAATCTTGCTTCCTGCTCGGTTCTCCAAAGACGGAATTTTCCTTCCCTTGTTTGTTTACCTGTATTAGGATCGATAATTTTTACAGCTTCAATTCCATCGGGGTTCTGAATAACCCACATTTTCCTAGCTCGCCATATGCGTGTCTCAAAAGGAAATTTATATATAGGCTTACGTCTTATACTTTTTTCTTGCATAAGCTTCTCTGGAGAGTCGGGATTTTTAAAAGATAGTTGTCGGACAACCGTTTCTTCCATATATAAAATTATAAAGGAAAAAATTGCAAAATGCAAACTATGAGTTGCTAATTAAGCGGGTTTTGCAACAGTTTTGAATATTAAGCTCATTGAATAGGAAATAAAAAGACTTAGTAAGATTACTGTTGTAAGATCGATAATTACCCCGTGTTGTCCGATAAATTTCCGGCTAGTTACTACAAAATCCAAAACTATATAGTGAATGAAATATAACGAATAAGAGTTTTTGCTGATGTAAGTATAAAAGCCGCTAACCCCTTTCTTAAGAAAGATTAAAAATCTGCTTACGTACAGAATGATTGCGGTTACGAAAACTCCATAAGACAAATAGAAAAAATTTGGGGGATACTTATTGTCTATAAGATACATTGGTCTATGTAAGAAAATCCATAAAAATGAAAATGTTGCGAAAACTATTCCTCCTGCTATTGCCAAGAAGAATAAATGCCGGGTGAAATTTAATCTGTTTTTTTCAACATTAAATAAATATATTGCCAAAAGCGTAATCAAAGACCAAGGAATAAACATATACTCATAATAATGGAAAGGGAAAGGTTTGATTGTGATTAAAAAAGTTACAACCAGAGAGAAAATTAAATAAATATACAAAAGCTTTTTTCTTAGCAAAAAAATAAGGAAGGGGAATAAAATTGTAAGTTGAATAAAAAGAAGAGGCAGCCAGCTGATACTAACGGAGTTTGAGAAGAGAAGCGCCTGAAAAAAATAATTAGAATTTGTCTTTACTCCAAGTCCGGAGAAAAAATTAGGAAAAATAGAGACAAGAGCTATGTGGACTATTACATATACATAATAAGGGATGATTAAACGGATGAGCCTTTTTTTGTACCATCCAAGCGTTCCTCTAAAAGTTTCAAGCGCATCGGTTTTTTTGGCAAGTACATATCCAGAGCAAAGTACAAAACCTGCGACAACGAAGTGAAGATAGTTCCATATTGTCGTTGTTGCGTTAACTTTTGAGGTTAAATTGTAGTATAGGACGTGAATTGCGATAACGCCAATAATACTTACGGCGCGCAAGAAATCAATATGCGTAAATCTCATGATTTTTACTTCAATACGTAAGGAGTATTATGCTTGTAAGCGTTTTTATTGGCGAAATTTATAATTTTTTCCGCATTTGCAAATCCCATATTTTTTATCTTTTCCAAAGTCATTTTTTTCTCAAAATATAAATACAGTATCGGGTCGGCATCTTGATAGGAAAATCCAAATTCTTGCTCATCGGTTTGCCCTTCCCAAAGGCCTGCGGTTGGTGGTTTTAGAATAAATTCTTTGGGAACATTAAGATATGAAGCGAGCTGATAGACTTGAGTTTTGTATAAATGCCTAATTGGCTCTATATCTGATGCTTCATCTCCGAAACGGGTGAAATATCCCAAATAGTGTTCAGATTTATTTTCCGTACCGCAAACAAGAGCATTGTATTTTTTAGCCAAATCATAAAGAATAATCATTCTAATTCTTGCCATAACATTACCTATCCTTACTTTATCGTCCCCAATTTTTAAAAGTTCGCAAAGTGTATCTGCAGGCTTTTTTATAGACAGATAGTGGATATTTTCCAGAGGTACGCCCGCAGTTTTAATAACTTTATCTAAATCGTCAGAAGATTTTTCGAAATAATATAGGTGGGCAATAAAAATATTTTTCACAGGAAGAATGTTTTTCAGAAGATAGAAGCTTATCATAGAATCTATTCCCCCGGATAGTCCGATGATGACGTTTTTAATTTTTTGTTTGCTTAGTGTATTTTTCAAAAAATTCGTAATTTTGTTCTTTTCGTTTTTGGGATTTATGTCTAAAAAATTTTTATCCATATATTTTATTTATACAGTTTGTTTGTTGAAATAAAATTTTCGATTTTTTCCGGAACCATATAGGCAATAGATAAATTTTTAGTTACTCTTTCTCTTATAATCGTTGAGGAAATGCCTACAGTAACTAGTTTATCCAAACTTATTACGGTGATGTTGTCGGGTATAGATTTTAGATTTAAGCATTTTTTCACTTTTTCCTTAAGATTTACTTGCGGTCTGCGCGGGAAAATTATCAAATTATATTTTCTAATAATTTCTTGCCAGCTTTTCCATTTTTGGAAATTTTCCAGATCTTCAGAACTTAATATCCAATAGAAAATATCGTTTTTATATTTTTTCGATAAGGCATTAAGAGTATCAATTGTATAGCTTACTTTTTTCTTTCTAAGTTCAAAATCGGAAACCTTAATATTTTTATTTTCTAAACATTTTGCCATAGAAAATCTGTGGTTGACATCAGAAAGTTTTTTTCCGAACGGATGAATGAAGCAAGGCATAAGCCAAATCTGATCTAAGTTTAGCAACTCTTTAATTTGTACTGCAGCTAAAGCGTGTCCGATGTGGGGCGGATCAAAGCTTCCGCCGAGAATTGCTATTTTCATCAGCATAATTATAACAGATTGGTTTAGTTTTTCGCTCATTTTTGTGGTATAATAGGTACAATGCATAAGAAGTTTTATGCAAGCGGATTTTTTTACCATCTGTCTACCCAACAAATTCTCTTGCAGCAACGAAAATTATCCAGTCCTCTTTGGTCATTGTTTGGTGCAAAAAACCAAAAAGACGAAGTTCCCATAGGTACATTCCATAGGATTGCTTCTAAAGAATTGAAGATAAAAATTACAGCCAAAGAGATCTATCCGATCTACGATTACTTTGACAAAAAAATAAACAATAACTGCTTTTTGTTTTACGCGTTGATTAACAATAGTAAGAAAAAAATTCCCGCAAGAAAAGGTTATGCTGTGGAGTGGTTTACCCTTAGGCAGATCTCTAAATTACCTGTTGATGAACAGACAAAACAGGATATTATCATAGGTAAACGCGTCATTGATGCGGCTGCAAGAACAAAGGCAGGCGTAAAAAAAGACCCCAGGCAATTTTCTCAAAATAGAGCCTAGCGTTAAGGTTTTAGCTGTTTGGCTCCAAAAATGTTAAAGCAATTCCCTTTTTATCCGCTCGTCCTGTTCTGCCGATTCTATGGACATACACTTCGTATGATTCAGGCATATCGTAATTTATCACATGACTTACATCCGGAATATCCAATCCTCGTGAGGCAACATCAGTGGCTAAAAGTATCTGGATCTCATTATTTTTGAAAGCATCCAAAATTTTCTGTCTTTGGTTCTGTCTTTTATTTCCGTGGATTGCTCCGGCTTTAAATCCCCGTCTGATAAGTTCATCTGTTAATTTTTGCACTCCCCACTTCGTCCGGCCAAAAATAAGCACTTTGTCAAACCCCTCTTGTCCTAGTAAATCATGTAATTTATCAATTTTATTGTATCCTGGTTCAACTCTGATGACTTCTTGCTCAATATTTTCTGCAGTTTCCTGTTTTTTAACAGATATGGTAACGGGATTTTTAACAAATTTTTGCAAAACTTCTTTTACCTTCCCCGAAATAGTTGCCGAGAAAAAAAGCGACTGGCGGGCTTGAGGAAGAAGAGAAATGAAATACTTTATGTCATTGACAAAACCGATGTCCACCATCCGGTCAGCCTCATCCAAAACAACGTTTTTAAATTGGGACAGCTGTAAATTTCTTTCTTCAATCAAGTCTTTAAGTCTGCCCGGAGTACCGATTACGAAATGCGGGTTTTGGCGTAATTGGGAAATTTGTCTTCCCATGCCTACGCCTCCGATACATAGCGCCGTATATATTCCCAATCCTTTGGCAAAACCTCGCAGCTCTTCCTGAATCTGCATGACCAATTCGTGGGTTGGGGCAACAATGAGCACTCTTTCGGATTTATTTCTAAAAACTTTATCAACCAGAGGAATTAAAAAAGCAGCAGTTTTCCCTGTGCCCGTATTGGCAATACCGATAACATCCCGTCCTTCAATGATTGGCGCAATTGCCTGATCTTGAATTGGAGTAGGTAAGGTATAGCCTTTATGTTTAATATTTTCTAAAACAAGCGGTGAAATTTGGAAATCCTCAAATTTATTTTGGGGAATAAATTCAGCTTCCGGCTGTGTTTGCTTTATTTCATTTACAGCCCTACCCGCCTGGATTGCTCCAATAAGTTCGGAATTGGGCATTATCTTTTGGGCGAATCTTTTGCCGAAACCTCTGCCAAAATTTCTTCTTGGATTAAAGCCTCTGCTGCTAAATCTTCGTCTATTCATATTTTAAAGGAATAAAACTGCCTAAATAAGAAGTGAGGTTATGAGTAGGGGAAAAGATACGAATTTAAAAAAATGTGTATTGGTTATTATCTTTAACTTATCTAATCAAAAACTTTTCAAAATTAAGCAGATTTATTGCTTTAAACCTGCCAAGATTAACGCTATTATACCACAAAAGTTCAATAAAAGCAAAATTACAGGAGGTTTTCGAGGGTTTGTTCTAATGTTTTCAGACTTTTTGGATCATAGATTGACGAGGCGAGAACTTGCTTGCCTGTTTTCTTCAAGATCTTTATATTTTTCTTGATTTGTCCTTCATCCGCAAGATCGATTTTCGTAAGTAAAATTATTTCAGGTTTGTCCAATAATGCAGTACTGTATTGCTTGAACTCATTGCGAACTGTTTCGTATGCTTTTTCCGCATTTTCATCCGTAGCATCTATGCAGTGAACCAAAACTTTCGTTTTCTCAATATGCCGAAGAAATGAAACTCCCAATCCCCGCCCGCTTGACGCGCCTTCAATCAACCCGGGAATATCGGCAATAGGGTACTTGTCCATGATCCCGATGTTTGGTTCAAGTGTGGTAAATGCGTAATTGCCGATTTTGGGAGTGGCATTTGTCAAAACGGAGAGAAGACTGCTTTTTCCTGCATTTGGCAAGCCGATTAGTCCGACATCGGCGATTAATCTCAACTCCAACCGCAATCTTTTGACCTCTCCCAAGGTACCTTTTTCCGCATAGCGCGGAGCTTGATTTGTAGATGATTTGAATTCGGTATTGCCCCGTCCGCCTTTTCCGCCACGAGCTACAAGAATAGGATTAACCGTATCGGTTATTTCAATCACATTGCCAGAACTAGTATCGGTCACTCGTGTGCCAACAGGCAAAAGGATGGTTAGATGCGGAGCGTTTTTTCCAAATAACTTTTTGTGTTTGCCGGCGATACCATCCTGGGCAATAATTTTTTTCTGAAAGCGGAATTGACGAAGGTCGTTAATATTGGTTGACCCGAGAAAATAAATATTTCCTCCGTTTCCGCCATTTCCCCCATCCGGTCCGCCTTTGGCAGTAGCACCGTTTCTTAAAAACGTGGCTGCGCCATTGCCGCCATTGCCCGCCCTAATATATAATCCAATATTATCTACCAACATGCTGAAGCCATTGTACCATTTTTGTGAAAGTTGAGAATAAATAGGAGGTTGGAAGCGAATTAACTTTTAGTAAAAATACTTCTTATGCCGGAAATTGGGCTTGGTCTTCGTTCTTTCCTTAAAGTTAATTTAACTTGATTAACTGCCATTTGGATTTCTTCAAGAGTGTCAAAAGACAAATATTGACTTGGTGCTAATGGCATGTCATTTCTTTTGGCTGGACCAACGTGAGCTAGATCTGCATAATATAATCGACCATCGGGCCGTAAAACTTTCGCATAAAGTTCTGACATGGAATATCCTATTTGTAGCCCTACAGTGCCATCTTTTAACGTCGGGAAATTATACTCTATGGATTTTGCCTGTTGTTTTACCCAATCCTTAGCTTGCTTAACCAAACTGCTGCATAGTTGTTCAGAAGTTGGTGAAAATGCTTCCCTTGCCATAAGTCAACGGCATTATATAACCCATAATACGCAATGTCAATAGATTATCCTAGAAACTCTAAATCTAAATATTACTGCTTCGTCTGTTTCGTAAGATTTGCCTGATTTATCTTGTCTTTAATTTCGTCCGGCAGTCTTTGTGGTTCACCAGTTACATTTATAACTGCAATTTTACATTGAAGATTGAAGACGTCAACTCCTTCTCTAACCATACGTTGATTAAACCGTAAATGGGCCAATACTACCTCGGCGGATGTGTATACGCTTATCTTGTCCCCTTCAAATACTTGGCGTTTAAAATCAAAAGTACCATCCCTAGCAACGACCATCCTAAGACCAAGGGTTCTCCTAATTGCTTCACTATCTATGCCGCAGTCTTTAATAAAAAGATCTCGTTGAGCTTCGCAGATGGCGAAGTATCCTTTGTGATTTAAATGGACATTATGGTCTATTCCTTTTTTCTCAATAACTACTTCTTTGGCATATTCAAATAAATCGTGTCTAATGGGAATTCTTTCTCTTATGGACATAGGTTTGGAGTATAGCAAAAACCAGTTCTTCTCTCAAGAATAGGAATCCATGCTAGTCAGTAGCTTTAGCGAAGGATAGCTGCGGGACTAGGAATCGAACCTAGATTAGAGGATCCAAAGTCCTCCGTCCTACCATTAAACGATCCCGCAATATATTCTAATTTTAGCATATAACGCTTGGTATTTGTATGATTGAGAGGGGAATTACTAAAAAATCTTTAGAAACAAAAAATATCGTCGGTATTACTGGGGGTTTGTTATTTGTAAGATGTTTTCTATCTTCTTTATTCTCTTTTCGTGCATGTCATAGCCTGTATGTATAAGGTCGGAAAGAACCTCGATAGTTTCTTCCTGGCTTTTTACAATTGCCTTTTCCAACTTTTGTTCAGTTTGTTTTAATTGACCGCCTAATTGATCTACTCGTTTATTCACTACTTCAACCTTCATCTCAACCGTGTCCACTTTGGTTTCAATGGTTGCTACTTTAGTCTCAATGGTTGCTACTTTAGTCTCAACAACACTTAGTTGCTTCTTTATAGGTTCAACTTCTTCTTTTACGACTCCTTTAATTTGTTGCAGATCATTTTTGGTTAACATAAAGTAACTATACTTTCTCTATAAAATTCTGTCAATATATCAAACGGCTTCGAG
>CAYPUE010000027.1:0-10258 GCA_964414015.1 uncultured Gammaproteobacteria bacterium | reverse complement strand
ATCTTTTGCATTAAATTTTTCTCCTCCCTGATACTCTATTTCTACTATAGCATAAATCTTTCAATATTTTCTCCGCTTCAATATTCTTAAGCCTTATGGCTAGTGAAAAAAGGCGGAAAAGGGAATATAATGTAAGCATGAAGAAAACTTTGCAAAAACTCGAGAAAAAATAATGCTGTCAAAATCCCCACCCACAACCGATTTGTGGTACTGTTTTTGACATCCACAACCATCCACAACTTAGCCTCGGCTGTCCACGAAGTTGTGGACTCCACAAGTTTGTGGGTAAAGACACCCACAACTGGCTTGCAATTGCTTAAATTTTCATGCAATAATGGTATTATGCCTGAAGATAACAAGATAGAAAGTGAGATAAAAAGCGAAATTGCCCAGCATAAGCTCCGAGATAACGAAGGCCATTTTGTTAAAAGAGAACTCCCCAAAAACCCGGAAAAACCCCTTGACCCAATCGGTAAACTATTCTCGGAAAACGTTCACTACTCAAAAAGTAAAGATGATCTCCTTGATATTCATGTCGGAAATCCATTGCACAAAGTAGTCCAGCTTCTTCAGGATATCAAACAGCAAAAAGCATTCAGTTTTACCTTAAAAGGTTCTTTGGGGATTGCCGGTGTTGCTCTTGCTCTTGCCGTATTTGGAATCCTGGGCGCTGGTAATCTATTATGCGAAAAAGGAATTCGAAAGGAAATTGGGACAATTAAAGTCTTGAATGTTCAGGAACAAGAACCTGCGTCTGTTCCTCTCTTATCCGGTATATTAGATTATTTTTCTCCCAGGGCGAAACATAACAGTGTAGTATTGGTAAAAAGAGATGAGACTGTAATTTCTTTATCCTTCCGAAGCTTTAGCGAAGGAGGATCTTCCTCATTAGTATCAAAATTCTACAATTATCCCGTAATCGCAACAGGGAATTATGACACCTGCTCACAAACTTTGAAAATAACAGATCCAAACGGAGTACAAATCTACACAAAATAGTTTTTGGATAGAAAACTAATGTCAAAACTAGTATAATCTCTTCAAGATTTAACTTTATGGCAAAAAAAGATTTTCAAAATTGGACAAATCATTAAATACGGCAAGGGTGGTCTTCAAAAAGTTTTGGAAAAGAAATAACCTAGCCTCGCTCAGCTTCAATTATTTGTGGGAAATTCTGATTAACCTATGAATACCTATGAAACATCCTCTTGACAAATTTTGCATAAAGGAGTATATTTCTGCTTATGAGTCAAATTCTACAAAAAAAATTAGAAGAGTTACCAGAACTACTTAGTATCGGTCAAGTTTCAGAAATTTTTAAAATTCATCGTGATACCCTACGAAATTGGGAAAAAGCTGGAAAATTGACTCCCCTGAGAGTGGGACCTAGACAAGATCGTAAATATAGAAGAGAAGATATCCAAATTTTAGCTGATGAAATGGGTAGTAAGCTTACATTGGCTCAACTCGAGCAGTTTTTATGGAAAAGTGCCGACATTTTGAGAGGAAAAATAGATAGTTCTGACTATAAAAAATACATCTTTGGACTACTTTTTTACAAAAGAATCAGTGATGTTTGGGATGAAGAATACCAAAAGATTATAGATGAATACAAAGACAAAACTCTCGCTGAAGCCGACTACAACCACAGATTCCAAGTACCAAAGGATTGTCAGTGGTCTGCTATTTCAGAAACTTCAGAGAATATCGGACAAAAACTAAACGATATTTTTGACAAAATCACTAATGTAAACAGTCCCAAACTCGACAAGATTTTTGATGATCTGGACTTCGCCAATAAAGACCGTTTTCCTAATGAAACCATACAAAGACTGGTAAATCACTTCTCTCAATATAACTTTGGCAGTACCTACATAAGTTCTGATCTCCTAGGTGATGCTTACGAGTATTTGATTAAACAATTTGCTGCCGATGCAGGCAAAAAAGGCGGAGAATTTTACACCCCACGAGAAGTAGAACGAATTATTATTGGAATTGTTAAACCTCATCAAAAAGATCATGTTTACGATCCTACAGTGGGATCGGGTGGGTTTCTTCTTGAAGCATATAACTACCTTAAAGATAAGTCGAATGATCAAGTTGCACGAACACTCTACTTTTATGGGCAAGAAATCAATATCAGCACCTTTGCTATTGCTAAAATCAATATGTTTTTACATGGGTTAGACAGTGCAGATATCAGACGTGGCGACACGTTGGCTAATCCACAGTTTTTAAATAACTTGGGAAATCTACAAACCTTTGATATCGTGGTTGCAAATCCGCCCTACTCAATAAAAGATTGGGAGTTTGAGCTATTTAAAAACGATAAATATGGTCGTACCCAAGAATATGAATTACCACCACAAAAAAACGCTGACTATGCTTTTATGCTCCATATACTCAAGTCATTGAATGTAAATGGTCGCGCTGGCATTGTATTGCCTCATGGTGTGTTATTTAGAGGCGGTAGTGAAGGTAGAATCAGAGAACAGATTATCAAGAATGATCTACTCGAAGCAGTTATTGGGCTTCCTCCAAAACTTTTCTACGGAACTGGTATTCCAGCAGCTATTCTTATTTTTAATAGAAATAAGCCAGAAAATAAAAAAGGTAAAGTTTTGATAATTAATGCCGAGCGTGATTTTCTTGAAGGTAAAAACCAAAACACTCTCCGCAAGCAAGATATTGAAAGGATTATCAATGCATACGACCAATACAAAGATATTGAAAAGTATGCTCGTGTTGTTGATGGTAAAGAGATTGCAGATAATGAATACAATCTGAATATTCGCCGCTACATTGATTCGAGTGACGAACAAATGGAGATAGATACTAAAAAGGTATGGAGCGAACTTCAAGCACTTGAAAAAGAGAGAGAAGAAATAAATAAAAAAGTCACAATATTTATCAAGGAGTTAGGATATGACAAATAATTGGCCACAAACATCATTAGCTGATATTTCAGATAATCTCGATAATCAACGAGTTCCTATATCAAGGCTAAAAAGAAGCACAGGGCGAATCCCATATTATGGAGCGACAGGAGTTGTTGATTATGTGGATGAATATATCTTTGACGAGGAACTTTTGCTTGTTGGTGAAGATGGAGCAGATTGGTCTGCTGGTGCTAATACGGCGTACATAATAAAAGGAAGGAGCTGGGTTAATAATCATGCACATGTTTTAAGAATAAAAAACGCTGATATTCAATTTATTGAGAACTATCTCAATTTTACTGATCTTAGATTGCATACTTCAGGTACAACTAGAGGGAAATTAAACAAGTCTGACTTGATGAACATCAAAATTCCAAATCCCAGCATTTCAGTACAACAAAAAATTGCTGAAATTTTATCTTCTATTGACGATGCAATCCAAAAGACGGATCAGATTATTCAAAAAACTGAAATTTTGAAGCAAGGATTGATGCAAAAATTACTTACAAGGGGTATTGGACATAAAAAGTTTAAGAATACAAAATTTGGTGAAATTCCCAAGGACTGGGAATTAACCCCCATAGGCGAGATATGTGATTGTATTGTTCCAGGTAGAAATAAACCAAAAGTTTTTGATGGTGAAATACCTTGGATTACGATACCAAACATACAGGATTCAATAGTTCAATACAACGATTCAACTAAATATGTTTCGAGAGAGGAACTTAGGAATTGTGGCAACAAAATAATACCTATCGGTTCGGTAATCATGTCTTGTGTAGGCGAATTTGGCATTGTAGCTGTAACTGATAGAGAAATTGCCATAAATCAGCAGTTACACGCATTCTTACCCTCAAATGAATTAGATCAGAACTTTCTTAAATTTGTATTAATAATGCAAAAAAGATTCATGGAAAATTTAGCAACCAAAACATCTGTTTCGTATTTAAACAAAACTAGCTGTAATTCTATCCCAATAGTTAAACCTCCTATTAAAGAACAACTAAGAATTGCAGGAATACTATCTTCATTAGAACAGAAAATAACGAAGGAGACATTAAACAAAGGGGAAATGATAACTTTTAAAAATGGACTAATGCAAGATATTTTTAGTCAGAAAGTAGAAATCAAATCATGAAGTCCAAAAAAGCTTTAGAAATTCTTACGAAATATTCCCTATTTGGAATCAAACCCCTACTTGCATTTTCGTCGTTACTTTATAAAGATTCATTGCTATTTTTTTTGTATTTTTTAGCAGATGTTGGAAACTCTTTTTATCAAGGGTATGAAAATGACAAAAATCAGGATTTATCTATTGAAAATTTTGAAGAACTAAAGAAAGGTAATAAAGAACTTAAGGCAAATTATGAAAAAATGGCTGAAGTACAAATGGAATATGAAACTGATCGTAAGAAAAAAGAGACTTCTTTAGGTTTTCTGAATAAACTGGTTTCGGATGGTTTAATTCGAGAAAAAGACCTCTTAGCTCTTGCCGGAACAACTGGGTTTTATCAACTATTTGTTTACAGCGCGTCTTTAGACAGACAAGTTAGGTCACTCGGTTTGGAAAGACTAATTCGCCAATACCCTATATTCCTTGTGAATCTCGGATTTGTAAGATTGGGCAAGAATTCAACTCTATTTTTGATAAACAAGAATAACTTAAAAGACGAAAACCTAAAGAATATAAATGAATTAAAGAGGTTTCTTTCATTTCACTTTAGCCTATTGCGTAATAAAGAGTGGAATGAGTTTTTAAGAAAAGTTAAAGAAAAAAATCTAGAAGGGTATAATAAGTTGAAAAAGAAATCATATAAAGATTGGGGATATCTCAAATATAACTTTTTATTAACAGAAACAAACATGAATCCTACTAATATCGGATTTGTTGATGGGGAAAGGATGGGGTTGGGAACTGCTGTTAACAGAAACGAAATATACTCACAAATTTTAAATAGAACAAAATCAAACAAAATTGAGATAACAAAAGAGTTAAAGGTAAAAATTAAAAGAGTATTTGAAAAACAGGACATATCTATCCTACTCGAGGGAGCTAAACAGAAAGATAGAGACAGTGTTGATATTAGTCAAGATATTATTAAAGAAAATCTAAGCGTCGAAAACATAATAGATTTTTACAAAGTAAACGAAAGCGATCTGCAGGAACAGTTAAAAAAGATTGGTTTTACAAAGGTAAGAAGCGTGAATTTGGCAAAGCAAATAATTTCTAAGGCGAAAGAATACAAAAACGCTCTTGACGAATTAAGAATAAATATCTAAATGAAATTCAACGAACAATATACAGTTGAAAAATATGTCATTAAATTTTTATCCGAGCACTTAGGCTATGAGTATATTACCCCTGAAGAATTTGCTGGTTTAAGGAGTCTGGAAAACGAATATCTTATCGCTTCTCATCTTGCAGAAGCCATAAAACGGATCAATAACATTTTAGATGATATAGAAGTTCAAAGTGTTATAAGAGAAATTAAGAAAATTGATACAAACGAAGGCTTTTTGAATCTGCTTCGAAATGGTGTGAATCTAAAAGACTCACTAACAGGTAAAATGCGTGACTACATGGTGGTGGATTACGATAATCCTGAAAATAACCACTTTGTTATAACAAATCAGTTTTACTTTGAAGGCAACCTTGAAAACATCCGACCCGATATTCTGGTTTTCTTGAATGGTATCCCAATTGTTGATATTGAGGCAAAAAGCCCTACCGCATCTACAAGTGTTAGCTATGAAAATGCTATTGGTCAGATCAAACGCTACGAGAGAGTCGCTATGAAGCTATTCTGGCCTAACTGTTTTAACATTGCAACAGATGGCTTAAAGACTGTTTACACAACAACATATGCTCCTAACCAATACTTCCTCCAATGGCGTGATGAAGACCTTGAAAAAAAGCTAGGCGGACAGCTAGAAATGACATTAGCATCTTTACTTACGAAAGACAGATTGCTCGATATAATTAGAAATTTTATTATTTTTGAGCAAACTAAGGATGGCAGAGTTAAGAAAATGGCCCGGTATCAACAACTTCGAGCTACTAATAAAATCGTTGAAAGAGTAAAAGATGAAAAAAAGAAGCGAGGATTAATTTGGCATACACAAGGATCAGGAAAATCCTTAACGATGTTCTTCACTGCATGGAAATTAAGATTTGATAAATCTCTCAAGAATCCGAAAGTATTTGTCCTCGTTGATCGCATTGATTTGGATAATCAAATTTACGATTCATTTATTAACGCTGGCGGTAAAAATGTAATCAGAGTTATTTCTCAACGTGATCTTGCTAAAAAAATTACCAATGACGAAAGAGGAATTTTCATTTCAACAATTGAAAAGTTCAATGAACTTCCCTTACATCTTGAAAATCCAAATGAAAATATAATTGTCTTGTCTGATGAGGCCCACAGGTCAAACGAAGGCGTTGCGGGAATTAAACTGCGAGATTCAATGCAAAAAGCATTCTTCTTTGGATTTACGGGAACGCCAATTGATAAAACAACCCTAAATACTCATCGTAATTTTGGAGCAGAAGGAGAACGCTATCTTGATTACTATTCAATTCAGCAAGCCATTGATGACGGCGCAACTTTGCCTGTAACCTACGAAGCCCGTCTTTCAAAATTCTTTATTGATGAAGAAAAAATAGATCAGCAATTCGACGAGATGACAACCGACCTATCGCCTGAACAAAAACAGTTAGTCATGCGACGTTATGGCAAAAAAGAAGCTCTAATTAAATTAGATAAACGCATGAAAGCAGTTGCTCAAGATATCGTTGATCATTACCGGCTTTACATTGAGCCAAATGGTTTTAAAGCTCAGGTCGTTTGTTATGACCGAGAAGCTACCGCTAAATACAAACAATTATTTGATGAATTAATTCCGGCAGAATGGACAGAAGTTGTTTATTCGCCTGGCGACCCTAATAATGATTCTGAAAATTTAAGGAAATATAATACAAGCAAGGCTCAAAGGGAAAAAATTATTGATAAATTCAAAGATCCAAAGAGCAATCTTAAATTACTGCTGGTCTGCGACATGCTTCTAACTGGATTTGACGCATTCATAGAGCAAGCGATGTATCTTGATAAACCGTTGAGAGATCACAATTTATTGCAAGCTATTGCTCGAACAAACCGCATATATCCCAATAAGGGGTGTGGGAAAATTATTGATTATTACGGAATTACCAGAAATCTTTATGAAGCATTGAATTTCGATGAAAGCATTATTGACTCTGCGCTTATCGACCTTGATTCTTTAAAAAATGAATTTCTGGAAGTTCTAAATGAAATTAAAGAGATTTTTACAGGAATTAATCAAGAAGATCCATCAATTGAAAATTTAAGACGATGCTTAAAAATCTTTATTGATAATGAGGGAAAGCAAAGATATTTTACGGACAAATATTCCCGATTGAAATTATTATTCGAAGTTTTGTCTCCTGATCCATTCCTTGCCGATTATATTCGGACATTTGAATGGACGACCAGTGTCTATATAGCATTTCTTAATGATTTTCGTCAGGAAAATCTCGCAATGCAGGCTTTTCGAAGTGGTGATATTCCAACTTTCGGAGAATATGGAGAGAAAGTCAAGAAATTAATTCAAGAACAAATTGATTACGAAGGAATTACTAAAAACTTCAGAGAGTTAAAAATAAACGATATTTATACACTTGAGCGCCTAGACAAAATGGAAGATGAAGAAAAAGCATTAAATCTTGAAAAAATGCTCAAACAAGAAATTTCTATAAACATTGACACGAATCCTGTATTCCAAAAGTTTAGCGAAAGATTAACTGCAATTCGAAGAGAATTTGAGCAACATCAGATTGACCTTTCTGAGAGAATCAAGCTTTACTATCAATTAATGGACGATATTAAAAGTAAATCGGATGAAGCCAGAGAATTAGGTCTTAATTTGCAAGAGTACGGATTATTTGTAATTTCTCAAGAATTTTTACAGAAAACCGATCAATCAATCTTATTAGGTTTATCTAAAGACCTTTCGAAAAGATTGCAATCTATTCTTGATGAGGGCTGGCAAAATTCATCCAAGCGTGAAGAATTCTTGAAAGGCGTTAAACAAGTTATTCAGGAACTCATTCTAAAAGACTATAAGAATAATATCCAGGTTGAGAATTTCTCGAAATTCTTAAACAGACTTGTTGATATTGTAATCAAAAAATTCTAATGAAACGACAGATCAACCTGCACAATCGAGTAGTCAATTACTCTGTCCGCCGGAGTAAAAGAGCAAAACGGATGAGACTAGCTGTCTATTGCGATGGCAACTTTGTAGTAACGCTTCCTAAGGGATTAAATGAAGCTGCAGTTGACAAGTACATAATTAAAAAATCTAAGTGGGTATTGTCAAAATTAGATTTTTTTAAGAAGGCCTCCCTATCGAAGACTTTCAAATTAACCTCTAAAGATTTCCTAAAATATAAAAATGCAACTTTGCAAATTACGAACGAACGTATTGAATATTTTAATAAAATATACAAACACAAATTTAATAAGATTACAATCAAAAATCAGAGAACACGCTGGGGAAGTTGTTCAAAAAGAAAAAACCTTAATTTCAATTTTAAAATCGCACTACTGCCCCAGGGCTTAAGAGATTATATTATTGTTCATGAATTGTGCCATTTAAAAGAATTTAATCATTCAAAAAGATTTTGGAGTTTAGTTGGTAAAACAATTTCGAATTACAAAAAGGTCATAAGTGGTTTAAGACTAGAAGGACTAAGTCTACAATAAATATTTTGGAAAAAATTTTTGCGTCGAGTCTGACTCGACAGCCAAGTTTGACCAAGTCTAACTTGGTTTGACTTGGCGTTTTTTCTTCTTTTTAGCCGCGGGATTTTGTTAAGCTAAATTCCTGGGGCTCGCTCCGCTCGCCCCATTTCCATTCTAACCCTAGATCGATTAAACATTAGAATTACAGATTAACGCCACGCAACACAAACATCATTTTAACACTAATAACTATAACAACCACTACAACACGAACATCCTTAAATACTTGAGATTACAAGGATGTTAATTTGACTTCTTAGCCACGAAAATAGAAATTGTGGGAAATTCTTAATTTAGTCTAATCTAGTTTAACTTAACTTCATTTAACTTAATTTAATCTAATACATTAATTTCTCAAGAACAACACCCTTAAATACTTGAGAATATAAGGATGTTTTGTGCTACATTAAATGTAATATGAAATCTATGAAACAGATGGAGAGACACCTCAAGGGGATGGCGAATCATTATAGAATCGCCATTCTGCTATTAATTGCCGGGAACAAGAAAATAACTCTTGAGGCGATTGTTGAAAAACTCAAAGCAAATGAAAAAACAATAGGCGAACACACTCGGAGGCTTGTTACGGCAGGCCTTATAAACAAAGAGTATAGGGGTCAGTTTGTTGAGCACACATTATCTCCTTACGGAAAAATATTCGTTGACTTTCTTAAAAAATTTCAAAGTATTCAGTAACATCCTTAAATACTTGAGAATGTAAGGATGTCTAGTAAGAAATTCAAGCAAGAAATAATGTGACTTTCTAAAAATTTGCATTGCGGTAAGTTCTTTGTCATACTAATATTGTGAAAATAAATCTGCCTAAATTAGCTGCTTCAATTGTTCTTCCTCTTACTGTTGGCGCTCTGGGATCTTATTTTACTGCCTCTTCCATTCCAATCTGGTATGCGGCTTTGAATAAACCTGTCTTTGCTCCGCCGAATTGGATTTTTGGTCCGGTTTGGACAACTCTTTATATTCTGATGGGAATTTCCTTATATCTCCTGTGGACTTCGAAGAAAAAGGGGAAAGAAAAAGCCTTGAAATTATTTTTCATCCAGCTTGCGCTTAATTTTCTTTGGTCGATTATTTTCTTTGGGATGCACAATATCTTTTTGGCATTTGCTGAAATTATCGCTCTTTGGATTTTTATTTTTCTCACTATCAGGCAGTCATTATTGGTATCCAAAAACGCAGCTTACCTTCTATATCCCTATATCATTTGGGTTACGATTGCTTCCATCCTCAATCTCTTCCTGTTAATCCTAAATTAACCATACACACCGGATTTGGACAAGCTAGACACATTGCGGTTCCGGTTTGCCCACACACAGTGAGCGGGAGACGGGAATTGAACCCGCTGCCTTCTCCTTGGGAAGGAGACATTCTGCCGATGAACTACTCCCGCAACTATTGCATGTTTATTTTACCACAAACTTTCTTTATCGCGGGATTACGAAAATGTTTCCTGAATGGATAAGGTTTGGATTAATT
>CAYPUE010000026.1:0-10460 GCA_964414015.1 uncultured Gammaproteobacteria bacterium | reverse complement strand
TAGTACACCGGTAGTATACTACCTTGCCAAGGTAGAGAAGCGAGTTCAATTCTCGTACCCCGCTCATCGGTAGAACGCCCCGCCATGGCGGGGAGGTCGCCGGTTCGAATCCGGTCATCCGCTCAAATTAGCTTCAAAAGCTTGACATAAAATCTAGAATATGTCAGTATAATCTTTACATGAGAAGGATTTTTCTACTCACATCTTTCTTTCTAATTACCCCTGTTTTTCTTATCTTTAACATCTTGTATTTGTCATTTCTGTCTTACAATCAAAATCACAAAGGGGGATTCATATCTTTTAATAGTGCCCACTCTGTTGCGTTCGCCGCTTTGCCGTCCACGGAAAATTTTTGGACTGACTCTGTTTCGCAAAAAGATGCCCGAATAGATGTTGTCTCTCAATTCTTTAGTCTTTATAATTCTCCGCTTACGCCTTTTGCTTCCGAGATAATCAAAGCCTCCGATACCTATGGCATAGACTATCGTTTGCTTCCCGCTATAGCCATGCAGGAATCTAACCTCTGTAAAAAAATGCCTTCAAATTCATACAATTGCTGGGGATACGGGATTTATGGGGGCAATGTCAAAAAGTTTGCCGGTTTTCCTCAAGCGATAGATGCAGTTTCCAAAACTTTGGCTTTAGAATACAAAGACAAAGGGCTTAACTCTCCAAAGGAAATTGTGAGCAAGTATACTCCAACCGATAATGGCAAATGGGAATTTGCAGTATCTCATTTTATGGACTCCTTAAAGCTCCCTTCGACTCTTTAATCTTTAAAATCTAACTTATAGTAGGGGACTTGACAAACCTATAGTCTTTATGCTATAGTATTACCTAGATCCTAAGGTATGCGTTTCCAAATGTATACGTTAGGATTTTTTTATGGCTTTATTGTCAAATACTATGAGGTATTTTATAATTATATTATTAACGTTGTTTTTGTCTCAATTGTTTCCCTATAAAGCTTATGCTATGCAAGATGCATCCGGTTCTTCTGCTGCTTTGACAACTTTAATGCAGGTTAAGGAAGAAGATCGCCATATCAAAATATTGAAAAAATTCTTAGAAAAACAGTCTTCTCCATTAACTCCGTATGCTGGAAGTTTTGTGGACAATGCTGCGAAATACGATCTTGATTGGAGATTGGTTGCGGCTATTTCCGGCCTTGAATCAACTTTTGGCCAGCAGATACCATACAATTCTTACAACGGATGGGGATGGGGAATTTATGGCGACAACATCATAAGATTTTCCTCTTGGGATGAGGGAATTCAGACTGTGTCTAAGGGGTTAAGAGAAAACTATATAAATAAATGGAAGGCTTCAAATATATATGAGATAGGCAGATTCTACGCATCTTCTCCTACCTGGGCTGTACGAGTTGAATATATTATGAATAAAATACAGGAATTTGAGCTGGCAAATGCGAGGGAAACTCTTTCGCTTTCGCTATAAATCTTGTATAATGCCTTTAAACTGGGTGAATTGCCCAGGTGGCGAAATTGGCAGACGCGCTAGGTTTAGGACCTAGTTCCCCTAAAACGGGATTGGGAGTTCGAGTCTCCCCTTGGGCACTATGATATCTGCAATAACTAAAGAAAAAGACGGAACAATAAAACTGACAATCACTATTCCATTCAGTGAGGTTGTAAAAACCAAAAACGCGGTTGTTGAGGAAATGATCCAAAATGCCACTTTGCCTGGGTTCCGTAAGGGTAAAGCTCCAAAGAAACTGGTTGAAGAAAAGCTCGATAAATCAGCTATCCAAGAAGAAGTCTTGAAAAAACTTTTACCTAAATTTTATGTTGACGCAGTTTCGGAAAATAAATTAAAACCAATCATTAATCCAAAAATTCATGTCGGCAAGTTCGAAGACTTGTCGACTCTGAGCGAACAAAGTGAGTCGAAGGGTTGGACGTTCACGGCACTTACCTGTGAAGCTCCAAATATTGAACTGGGCTCCTATAAAGAAAACGTTAAAAAAATAACGGCCAAGAGTAAGATTATAATTCCTGGGAAAGAACCGGAGAAGCCAAAATCCGAAGACATCATTAAGGCGCTTTTGGACAGCGTTACTGGTCAAATCCCAAAAATTCTTATTGATCAAGAAGTAGACAGATTACTTTCCCAGCTTCTCGATGAAGTAAAAAAGCTCGGCTTAAATTTAGATCAGTATCTGTCTTCTACCGGCAAAACGCCTGAAACTGTTAGAAAAGACTATGAGCAAAAAGCGGAAAACGATATCAAATTTGAGTTCGCTCTTCAGCAAATCGCCGATAAGGAAAATATCACTGTTGATCAAAAAGAAGTAGATGAAGCTGTTAATAAAGCGAAGGACGAACAGGAGCGTAAAAACTTAGAAGCCAATCGGTATCTTTTGACCAGTATTTTAAGACAACAGAAAACTCTTGATTTTTTGCGGAACTTGTGATAATGTGACGGTATGAAAAGAACAAAATCCAAAACCAAACAATATATAGACCAAAACCCAGTTGAGGCTGTACGAGATACTTTATCAGCTGTTCCTCAATCTGTAGCCAAAAATACTCAAGATGCACTCGGAGATATCTGGGAGCAGTTTCTGGGAATCAATAAGTATGCCGCAGAGAAACCCCAAAATTTAAGCGGAGATCTTTCCGAAGGAAAAGAACTTAATCTGAAAAAACTTAAAGAAGAACAGGAAAAGAAAAAAGACATTACGCCGGGAATTAACTATGGAGCAGAAATAGTTTATGCTCAAGAACGCGTTACTTCGAAAGAAAATCAAGAAACAAAAGCTCAAATTCAGCAAATAATGGTTGAGTTAAAAAAGCTTGTTGAGAGCTCCGAAGAGCTGAGAGCGGAATTTAGGGAAATTACGGTAGAACAAAGAGTTGCAAAACCAGGAAAATATCACCAGTCGTTTTTTGAGTGGATGCTGGCTACAATTCGCCAGGCCCGAACGAAAGTTGAAGATTCTAAAGCTTGGTTATCTTTATTCAAAAGTAAAAAAGCCAAAAAAGAATATTGGTCAATGTTCAAGAAACACGGCACAACTTTTGGCCTTTCCAACGAACGCGTCGTCGCCACACAAGTTGGATAAAACCTCATTAAATTGTCATTACAATTCCATTCTGCTAAAATAACCGTGCGGGCTCGTAGCTCAGTTGGTTAGACCTGCCCGACTTTAACTGGACGGTTAGCTCAGTTGGCTAGAGCGTCACATTGACATTGTGAAGGTCACAGGTTCAAATCCTGTACCGTCCACAAGTCCAGTCAGGCGGGGCGTTACATTGACATTGTAAAGGTCAGAGGTTCCCTGCCCGACAGTGCCAGTCATGGCAGGCGGGGACTCCTCTCGGGCCCACCAATATCAAACTTTCAGATTTTTGCCCGACCGATTCGGCCGCGCGAAGAGCGACAGAGAACGAGCAAAAGACGGACGATAACCGTGCTTTTTGTGCGAAAACGAGTTTGGGTAAAAAGATTTTGGAAACAGCTTTATAAAAAATATGAAACAGTCAATATTTTCAGAGCTCCTCGCCGAGTTACAGAAAAATAAAAATCACAATGCTTCTATTGATCGTTGCAAGGTAATTATTAAACTGTTAGAGAAATCTCTAAATAAAAGGGTTATCTCATATTTCTCGTCTGAAGTTGGTAACGATGCTGCTTCAATGGTAAACGATGAAGATGTTTTTATTATCGAAAATCTACTAAGTATTCCAAGCAATAAAAGAGATTTTGTTTTGATTCTACATAGTAATGGTGGTTTTTCACTTTCCGCAGAAAGAATCATTGACGTTTGTCGAAACTACTGCATTCAAAAAAATAACAATAGCAAATTTTATGTAATTATCCCCAAAAAAGCCAAAAGTGCTGCAACTATTGTTGCGCTCGGCTCCGACAAAGTTTATCTAAGAAATACGGCTGAATTAGGGCCAGTGGATCCGCAATTTATTGTAGCTGATAAAGATGGAAATATACAAGTTGAGCCAGCGTATTTGTATGTTGATGCACTAGAAAATATTTTTGATAGTGAAAATGCTATCAAAAAATATTCCAAGAAAAACAATAGTAAGCCATTATCTAGATTGCCAAATGAAATGAAGTTAAAGCTACTAGAGCAATGTAGCTACTCTATGTTTGTAAATGCGAAAAACGAACTCGGATTATCTGATAGTATTATTGCCAAAATTTCAGGAGAAAAGATAAAACAATATCCAAATATTAGACCTAAAGACTTTGACATATTCAGAGACCCTCATATTACTAAATCCCACGGAAGACTGATAAATTTTTCTGATCTATCAAATAATACCCTACAAACAGAAAAAATAATTGAGCCCCTAGAAAACCTTTTTAATAAAAAAGGAAAATTTAAAAAATTTGACAGTTTACTTTGGGAACTTTATGTACGTAAAAGGCAGTTGGTAAATGACCCTGGAAATAGCATCGTAAAAACAATTGAAAGTACAGAAGAATTTTTCGTGAATTTTGGAATGAAGCAGGGACAAACGAAAAAGCCCTCTCAATTAGAAGAAACGCCAAGAGAAAAACCAGCTGAAAATCCTAAACAGCCACAATAGTTATGTTGCTGCTTGTGGGAACTACTTCCTTCTGCCTTTGAACTTCTTTTTTAACATTTTCATTCGCCTCAATCTTTTTTTGCAGGTTCTCTGGAGATACGACTTTTGCTCGTCGCCAATCTGTAATTACAATTTTTCCACCGATAGAAACTTTTTTGTTTGCGAGTGAGTAATTCATAGACAACATTAATGTGTTAATTGAAAAATTTACATTTTTAGTATATCATAAAATGATTAATTTAGCATTAATACAAAATTCCGCCACAAAAAAATTCACCATCCAAGCGAAGGCGGATTAAATAGTAAAATCTATGAATAGGGACGAAGCTTACAAAATTTTAACAACTTATTTAACCAATCCCAATCTTATCAAACATTGTTTGGCTGCGGAAGCGGTAATGAAAGCTTTGTACAAAAGATTGAACCCTCAACCTTACGATATTTTGCTTGAAGGAAAATGGGGAATTACAGGACTGCTTCATGATGCGGATTATGAATTATGCAAAGGTAATCCGGAAAATCATGGACTTTTGCTTTTTGAAAAAACTCCCGGAATAATTCCGCCGGATATTGCTTATGCTATCAAATCCCACAACTTTGAGAACACCAAAATAGAACCCGTAAGTCTTATGGATTGGAGTATTTATTGCGCTGACCAATTAACAGGATTAATTGCCGCAGCGGCACTTGTTCGTGTTGGTAAAATGCTTTCTTCTGTGACATCGGAATTCGTTCTGGAAAAATTTAACGATAATTCTTTTGCCAAAGGCGCGAATAGGGAAGCGATAAAAATGTGCGAGTTAAAACTGGGAATTCCGCTTCCCGAATTTATCTCCATAACGCTGACCGCAATGCAGTCAATAAGCGGCACTCTTGGACTTTGAAGCCTTAACCTGATAAAATAATTTCTATGGACAACAAAACATCGCTTAAAGATCACAAGCAAATTGGTCAAGAGCTGGAATTATTTTTCACTAATGATATCTCTCCAGGCGCACCGTTCTGGCTTCCGAAAGGAATGGTAATTTTTAAAGAGTTAGAAAAATATATTAGAGAATTAACTGAAAAAGCAGGATACCTCGAAACCTCAACCCCAATAATGGTCAAAAGCGAACTATTCAAACAGTCTGGACATTGGATAAAGTTCGGCGCTCGCAACATGTATAATCTAGCACTTTATGAGGATGAAGAGATTGAAGAATTTAATAAAAAACTTAAGGGCGTGCAAATTCCAGTAGAGATAGGGAGGAAATTAACAATTAACACTCCTCCTGCTAATTACACGCTCAAACCCATGAATTGTCCCGAGTCAACAATTATCTATCGCTTTAGACCGCGTACATATAAAGAATTGCCATTTAGGCTTTCGGAGCTCGGAAGACTACACCGCAGAGAAAAGTCAGGAGAAGTAAATGGACTCTTAAGAGTTAGACAACTCACTATGGATGATGCGCATATCTATGCTACCGAAGATCAAATCCTCAATGAAGTTTCAAATATTCTCGACATGATGATAAGTTTTTACAAAAATTTTGGATTTGATTATGAGTTTAGGTTTGCAACTAGACCAGAACAAAGAGCGGGTACAGATGAAATGTGGAATAGAGCAGAAAAAGACTTAGAGGAAGTGTTAAAGAAAAAAAAGATTAAAGCAGGAGGCAAAAAAGGAGACGGCGCATTCTATGGTCCCAAAATCGATATACATATAAAAGATGCGTTGGGAAGAGATTGGCAATTGGCTACTGTCCAGCTCGATTTCCACATGCCCGAAGCTTTCAAGCTGAGATACATTGATAATGATGGAAAACCAAAAAGACCGGTAATGATTCATCGGGCTATCTTCGGATCTTTTGAAAGATTTATAGGAATTTTAACCGAGCATTATCAGGGGGCTTTTCCGCTTTGGCTTTCGCCTGTACAAGTCGAGATATTACCAATTACGGATAAACAATTAAAAGGAGCACAAGATATATTTAATAAGTTTAAAAAAGAAAATATCCGGGTAGAACTTAATAATCACAAGGAAACTCTTCAGGCGAAAATCAGGAATACTACTTTACAAAAAGTGCCTTTTATGGGTATAATAGGGGATAGGGAAATAGCAAATCAGACCATTTCCGTAAGAACCAGAGAAGGCAAGGATTTAGGGCCAATTGAAATTTCCAAATTTTTACAAAAGGTAAAAGAAGAAATTGATAAGAAGATTTAAGAAAAGACAGGAAGAAAGAAAATTTTACAGGGTGAACGAGCGGATTTTTGCTCATACCCTTCGTGTTTTAGATAGTCTGGGCAAGCAAATCGGAGTATTGTCTAAATTTGAAGCGCTGACAAAGGCAAGGCAAGAAGGACTTGATCTGGTAGAAGTTGCACCGATGGCAGCTCCGCCGGTAGCCAAAATCATTGACTTTAAAAAATTTTTATATCAAGAGGCCAAAAAGAAAAAGGAAGAAAAGAAAAAAAGTAAAATTTCGGAAACCAAAGAATTAAGACTTGGCCCCTTCATGAACGAACACGATTTGCAAGTCGTGATCAGAAGAGGCAGGGAATTCCTGGAAGATAATGACAAAGTAAGATTGGTATTGAAGTTTAGGGGACGGCAGATCGCGCATCCCGAATTCGGGAAAGAGATTATGCAAAAGGTAATTGCGGCAGTTTCCGATGTCTCAAAGGTTGATAGGGAAGTACATTTCGAAGGGCCGCAATTAATAACTTTATTGTCGCCGGAAAGGAAAGGAAGTCTGACTTCCAAAAAAGAATATGCCAAAAAAGAAAATAAAGAAATCGGTATCGAAAAGGTTTAAGGTCACCAAAACAGGCAAAGTGATGTTCTCGCATCAGTATGCCGGGCATTTGAAAATAAATAAATCCGCAAGAAGAAGCAGACGGCATAAAGAACCGGGAATGTTAAAAGGCAAATTTGCCCAAAGAATAAAAAAGATGCTAGGGAGAGCTTAAAAACTAAACGCTAATAATATATGACAAGAATTAAAAGAGGAATCGTAGTCAAAAGAAAACATAAGAAAGCATTAAGCCTTACGAAAGGCTTTAGGGCAACAAAAAGCCGTCTAATAACGGTTGCGCGGGACGCGGCGCTTCATGCCGGAGCTTACGCGTTCGCCGGAAGAAAACTTAAGAAAAGAGATTTCCGGCAGCTTTGGATAACTAGGATTTCCCAAGCCGTAAAGGCAGAAGGCTTGTCTTACAGCGTTTTTATTAATAAGCTTAAGAAAGCCAACATCGAACTTGATCGAAAAATCTTAAGCAATCTTTTGATTAGCGATCCGGCCGCTTTCAAAAACATCGTTGACAAAGTCAAAAGCGTTTGATATCATTCGTCCTATGGTAAGAAAAGAAATTGCAAGAGAGGTTTCCACCGCAATCCATAACTTTGAAAGAACAAGAAAAGCAGGGGAGGAAGGTGGGCAACCAGAAGCATTACGACATTTAACGGACTTGCTTGCGAACAAACGTGGAGCACGAGAAGCGTTAGTATCTAAGCTACAAGAGAGATAGTATATTATTCGTAATTTACTAAAAAGAATTGATTAATATGCAAAAACTAAGAAAAATAAATTTGTTTTTCTTTACCTTCGCTTAAGCGGAGGTTAGTTTTTGCGTTAAAAATTAACTAAAGATTGACCTCCGTCCCTGCAAAAAGCAGGAAATAAACGGAGGTTTTTTGTTTGTATAAGTTGTTTGGGTAAATGAGTTATGGTATTCTTAAATTATGGAAGAAGAATTGATTAGTGTTAAAAATTCGGCCTTATCTTTAATTCTTGATTGTGATAATCCAAAAGAATTAGAGGAATTAAAACTGCAATTTTTGGGACGAAGCGGCAAGCTAACATTTCTTCTGAAAGAGCTTCCCAAACTTCCTTTGGAAAAAAGGGGAGAGGTTGGAAGACTGGCTAATGAGGTAAAAAAGACAATAGAGGAAACACTGGAAAATCAAAAATCAAAAATCAAAAATCAAAACTTTGATGCGGAGAGAGAGGCAATTGACAAAACTATTCCGGGAATAAAACCGGATATCGGACATTTGCACCCGATGACGCAGGTTTTGTATGAGGTCGTAGATATTTTTAAAAGTCTTGGATTTCAGGCTGCTGACGGACCGGAAATAGAAACCGATTATTACAATTTTACTGCCTTAAACATGCCGCCAAACGCAGCGTCACGCGATACGCAGGCAACCCTCTATTTGGACACACGGAATAGTAAAGCTGAACCCGGGCAAATTTTATTACGAACTCAAACATCCAATATGCAGGTTAGGGTTATGGAGAAAATTAAACCGCCAGTTAGGGTAATAGTACCCGGGAAAGTATACCGTGTTGACGATGTAGATGCCTCACATAGTTTTGAATTCTGGCAAATTGAGGGATTTGCAGTAGACAAAGATATAAAAATGACAGATCTTTTTGGAACAATCGATTACGTTCTTAAAAAACTTTTGGGTGAAAAAACTAAAATTAAATTTGCGACAACTAATTTTTCATTTGTGGAACCGGGGATAGATACCTATATGGAGTGTACCGTCTGCAGGGGTAAGGGCTGCAGTTTCTGTAAAAATTCTGGATGGAGCGAGATTATGCCGGCCGGAATGATTCACCCAAATGTTTTAAAAGCCGCAGGATATGACAGTCAAAAAGTTTCCGGCTTTGCTTTCGCAATCGGATTATCAAGGCTTGTAACTCTGCGCTATCAAATGGATGATCTTCGGCTTTTGACAAATCCCGATTTAAGGATTTTGGAACAGTTCTAATATGATTGCACCTTTATCTTGGTTAAAAGAATACGTAGATATCACACTTAGCCCCAAAGAATTGGGCGAGCGATTAACTGAAGTAGGCTTGGGGACAGAACGGATTTCTAAAGTTGATGAAGATACGATTTTTGAATTTGAAATAACCCCAAACCGTCCGGATTTATTATCAATAATAGGAATTGCCAGAGAAATCGTAGCAATCGAGGGAAAATTCATCAAATATCCTAAGTTAAAAACAGCCCTCAAACCGAATTCCCACTTGACAAGTGGGAGCACGAAAAAAATTACGATCAATACAGATCCAAAAATAAATCCGAGATTTACGGGAATTATTATTGACGGTATAACGGTTAAAGAATCTCCTCTTTGGCTAAAAAATAAATTACAAAAAGTAGGCCTTAGGCCGATAAATAATATTGTTGATATTACAAATTACGTAATGCTCGAATTGGGCAATCCTCTTCATGCTTTTGACTATGAAAAAATACAAGGACATATTCTTAATGTCGTACAGGCAAGCGGAGGAGAAGAATTTAAAAGCGTAGACGGAATAACTTACCATCTTCCCAAAGGCGCAGTGGCTATAAAAGACAGCGAAAAAATTATTGATCTTTGCGGAATCAAAGGAGGATTTAACAGCCAAATTTCTAAGGAAACCAAAACTATCTTCATAAGAGTCCCCATAGAAGTGCCCATGCTTATCAGAAAAACTTCTCAAGCCCTTGGCCTTCGATCGGAAGCAAGCGCTATTTTCGAAAGGGGAGTTAATAGTGACGGCACTCTTGACACATTGAAGCGATGCGTTGATTTGATATTGGAATTAGCCGGCGGAGAAATAAAAAGCGACTTATATGATCTTAAAAAAGAAGACTTCATGCCCTGGAAATTAAAATTAAGACTAAACCGACTAACAGAAATCTTAGGATTGACAATCCCTGAAAAAAAAGTTTTAAATATTTTAGAAAGCCTTAATCTTAATCCCGTCATTCTGGGGAGCGTTAATGACTCCAGAATCGATTCTGGACAAGCCAGAATGACAAAAATAATTGAATGTACTATCCCAACCTACAGAAATGATTTAAAAATAGAAGAAGATTTAATAGAGGAAGTAGCCAGACTCT
>CAYPUE010000025.1:0-11259 GCA_964414015.1 uncultured Gammaproteobacteria bacterium | reverse complement strand
TTGTTTTTGTTCTTTCGGCTGGAATTTTAGGACTGTCAATGTTGGGGAAAACACGCGGGGTAGAAGGATTTTTGCAAAGAATTTCTTATTCCATAGAAGGGAGCATATCTAATCTTTTCCAAAATCTTCCCTTAGTTTCCCAAAACCAAAACATCAAAAAACTTCAAGAGGAGAATCTGCTTTTGGCTTCAAAAATAATGGACAGGCAGAGGTTAGAAAGAGAAAATCAGGCTTTACTGGATCAATTCCAAACAGCCAAACCCAAAAGCTATATCCTTTTACCCGCCAAGATTTTGGGAATGCTCAATTTCATCCCGAATATTTCCAACCCTTCATCCTTGATTTTGGATAAAGGAAAAGTTGACGGAATTAACGTCGGAGACGCAATTGTTTTCAAAAATAATCTGGTTGGAAAAATTACCAAAGTAACTGCTTATTTATCCAAAGTAGATATTGTTAATAATTCATCTTCAGCGTTTACTGCCAGAACTGAAAAAGGAGCTTTAGGGCTTATCAAAGGCTTGGGCGACTTAATGATTTTAGACAATGTTTTGATGTCGGATACTCTTGCCAAAGACGATATTGTAACAACACTGCCAAGCCAAAATATAGACGGCGCGGGTGTGCCTTCCGATCTTGTCGTTGGGAAAATAATTTCTATAGACAAAAATCCAAGCGCTGTTTTCCAAAGAGCAGAAGTAAAAAGCTTATTGGATTTTCCAACTCTTTCTACGGTTTTTATCGTCACAGGAGTTAAATAAATGAAGTTTTTTCTAGCCTTAATTTTCTTAATTGCCATTTTCTCTTTGTTCGTAGCAAGCTGGCCGATTGTTTTTATTTTGCTTATCTTTCTGGCTTTTGACAGAAAAACCTGGATTTTTTTGCTGGCATTTTTTGGAGGTATGATTTTGGATTTAATGTTCTTCAGGATTCTTGGCGCAACATCTTTATTTTTGTCAATTTCTATATTTCTGATATTTTTATACGAAAAGAAGTTTGAAATCTATACCTTACCGTTCGTTTTTACCTCATCGTTTCTGGGGAGCGCTTTGTATCTTATAATTTTTGGCTATAATTATGTTTTACAGCAGGCAGTAGTAAGCTCGTTAATTACGGTTTTGCTTTTTTCTCTTTTTAAAAATCTCCAACATAAAAAAGTATGATAAAAATAGGCGCTGCTTTTGGGGAAAATATAAAAACAGAAAGGTTAAGCAAAAGAACTAATTCTTATGGGAAAAATTACGCAATCCGCAGTTTCATTCTTCCATCAATACTGTTTCTTGCCATTGGTATTCTCATCATCAGACTTTTTTTCCTGCAGATAAGCCTTGGTGCTTATTACAGGCACCTCTCGGACAATAACAGAATAAAAACTGTGATTATTCATGCGCCAAGGGGTATTATTTTCGACAGAAACGGCAGCCCTTTGGTTTTTAATGTTCCGGGATTTAGAGAGATTGTTAACGGTAAGACAAGACTTTTAGGGCAGGAAGAAGCCCTAAATCTTCTGGCAAAGGGCAGAAAAGATCTTGAAATAGATTCTTTGCGTTCGTATCCGTACAAGGATGTTTTTGCCCATGTCTTAGGCTACATCGGACAAATTTCCAAAGAGGAATTACAGAGCAAGGAATTTTCAAGTTATCGGGGAGGAGATTTGATAGGCAAGATGGGAATTGAAAAATCTTACGAAAGCAAGCTCAAAGGAATTGACGGAAAACAATTAGTTGAAGTAGATAGCTTGGGAAATGCCATAAGGATACTTGGACAAACAGACCCAATACCGGGAGAAAATATAACCCTTGCTTTGGATCTTAATCTGCAAAAAGCAGTGTCCGAGGCGATGAAAGATGTCAAGAAAGGCGCTGCTATAGTCTCAACGCCAAATGGAGAAATTCTTACACTTCTCTCCAAACCTGCTTTTGATCCTAATTTGTTCACTTTTGGCAATGATTACAAAATCGCCTCGGGAGCTGGAATATATAGCGATGTTGACCAAATTTTGACGGATTCGGAAAACCAGCCGCTTATTAACCGGGCAATTTCCGAAGTTTATCCTCCGGGTTCAACTTTTAAATTAATTACCGCGGCAGCAGGACTTGAAGACAAAATTATCGATGAAAATTTCGAAATTACCGACACAGGAATTGTCTGGCTTGGGAATTTTTCTTTTTCCAACTGGTATTTTACCCAATACGGGAAAACAGACGGACAGGTAAATGTAGTAAAAGGGTTACAACGTTCAAACGACATATTTTTCTATAAACTGGCGGAAAAAGTCGGCGTTGACAAGCTTTCGGAAATGGCCAAAAAATTCGGGCTTGGGCAAAAACTTGGCATAGATATCTCTCCTGAAGAAACAGGTACGGTTCCCATTCCTTCCTGGAAAGAGAAAGCGATTGGAGAAGGGTGGTATTTGGGAGACACGTATCATTACGGAATCGGACAGGGATACCTGTTAGTTACGCCATTGCAGGTAAGCATGTGGACATCGGTTATTGCAAATGAGGGAGTACTTTATCAGCCCCATCTTTTAAAAAATCAAAAATCAAAAATCAAAAATCAAAAGTTCTTGGGGGATAAAACGATAGATTTGATTCGGCAGGGGATGGTTGAGGCTTGCAGTCCGGGCGGAGTTGCTTGGCCGCTTTTCAATTTCAAAAATCAAAAATCAAATAGCAAAAATGGCGGAGAAGAGATTAAAATTGCCTGTAAAACGGGAACAGCGCAGCATGGAACAGCCGATACTATGCCTCATGCTTGGATAACGCTTTTTGCACCGGCAGATCCTTCGGCAGGCTCAGGACAAATTATCGTAACTGTTTTATCGGAAAGCAGCGGTGAAGGCTCAAATATCGCCGCCCCCATCGCCAAAAAAATTTTGGAAGAATGGTTCTCCCGCTAACTTATAGTTTTGCCTCTTGACAGAAAGTTTCTTTTTGCTAAGCTTATAAGTAATTAAACCTTATGGAAAACCCTAAGCCACCAGAAATTGCGGGGCAAGAAAGAACACCGCTTGATGTTGTTTGTAGAATGCTATTAGAGCAAATAGTAACCGTAGAAATACCTAAGGATAAGTTACCCCGTTATCAAGCTGCAGGTTCAGCAAGTGGTTTTGAGGTTAAACAAATTGCAACAACAGGAGAAAGATACCCCCATCACCATGACAATATAGATTCCCAATCGGAGGAAAGACTAGAAATACGTACAGTGAAAAAGGTTACATAGCAATATCTGTTGCCAAACCAGAAGGAGATCAAGGCGTAGGTTACAATGCTTTTACGAAAAAATTATATGATATGTTTGAAGAAATTGATGACGGTCTAGCCAGGTTTCAAAACCCTACGACATTCCCCGATAACCCATAAATTCATCCACAGTATTATTCTTTATCCAAACATCTTAAATTGGTAGTGACATTTAGCTATTGACAACTAATAATTGCGATCGCCATAATTAGTTGTCCATATAATTTAATATAATTTACGGGTTGGGCAATATGAGCAGACAAAGAGAAAAAGCAGCAGTTGCAGGACTGACAAAAGCGTTATTGTTAACTTTGGGTGCAGGCGTTGTCATAGGGACAGCGCTTGTTTTTCCCGGGATTGGGCTTTTGTACAAAGAGTTTAAAAAACAGCAATGGGAAGATGCTAAGAAAAGGGGAGCGTTAAGGTCAACGATTAGAAGATTGGAAAGGCAAAAACTAATTTCATGGAAGGAAAAAGATGGAGAAGTGCAGCTGACGCTCGAAGAAAAAGGCAGAAAAAGAATACTTCAATATAAAATGGACACATTAGCTCTTAAAAATACAGGTAAATGGGATGGATTTTGGAGAGTTGTAATTTTTGACATACCCGAAAACAGCCGTAATGCCCGCGAGTTTCTTAGGGAAAAATTAAAGGATTTAGGTTTCAAGCAGCTGCAAAAAAGCGTATTTGTAACTCGTTTGGAATGTAAAGACGAGATAGATTTCCTGCGCCACTCTCTAGAAATCTCTCCACACGTGTCTTACATTTTGGCAAAAGACGTATCTTCGTTAGAGAAACAGTTGTAGATTTTTGAATAATTCAATGTGACAATTTTTTTAAGCGATCGCCTGAAAAAGTTGTCAAGGGAATTTGGAGAATTTGGGATTTTGGAATTTTGGAAGAGTGGTTCGAGAGATAACTAGATTTTATCTGGATCAAAACTCTCTATTCCATGAGCTTCTAGGTCGCCAGTGATCCTACGTTGTTCTAGCGGTGATAAGTCTGCCCATCTGGTATTAGTTAGGTCTAAAACAATTCGAACGGCTATAGTTATTTTCACACTTTCAGTATCAGATTTTTGCGCTTCTTTTTTGAGTTCCTCTGCTTCTTTCGCTTTATCTATAAGTTCTTCTAGCTTTTCGTAGATTATGGGTCGTCTTTCGTGGTAATGCTTTTTTTTGGATTCATCATCAAGCCCTAAGTCTCTTTCGATGCCGGATAAAAATTCTTCATTTCCATCCATCTGTAGTTTTACCATTTCAGCAACATTCCTAATCCTTTCGTCAATTGTCCAAGCAGCAACCTGTTTTTCTGGAATGTGCAACGATTCTTCAATTTTCGAAAGGGTCTGTGGGTCAAAAATTACTCCAGTTCTAGAATCTCCTTCTTGTAATTTCGTAACTTTTCCCAATAGATTACGTTTCTGTGAATCAAGTAATGGTTCTTGTCCAATTATTGCTTTTACAGCTTTAAGGGGAATAAAAACTTCTATTCCTGGGGTTCCTGGATTTTTTGGACCGCCTTCTTGTTCGTATCTTTGTGCCATTTTATAATAAATAAAGCTACCATATGGCAGCTTCGGAAGTATTTTAACTAATTAACTATTATCCTGTCAAGAGCAGATGATTTATGAATATCGTGCATTGTTAAATTGATTGGGTTATTGGTAGTATTTGTTTATCGGGCTATTTGCAATTATGAGCGAACGCGAATATTGGTTGCCTTTTTCGGTTTTTCCGGGAATAGGGCCGGCGAAATTTAAAAAACTTTTGGAAAAGTTTAAAACTGCAAAAAATGCTTGGGAGGCTACAAGGTCTCACCCTGGAAAGCTGTTGGGAGAAAAGTTAACGGAGAAATTTGAAGATTTCCGCGGTAAGTTTTCGATTGCGAACTATTCAGAAGAACTTGCAAAGAAAAACGTTTGGTTTTTGATTTTGACAGACAAAGATTATCCTCAAGATTTGCTTCGGATAAGCAATCCTCCTTTTGTCCTTTATGGAAAGGGCAACCCTTCGTCGCTTTGCTCCTCAGGGCCTTCGGTCGCAGTCGTAGGCGCCCGAAAGACTACTCAATACGGTAGGGAAGTGACAAAACTTTTAACAACGGATTTGGTTTTGAACGGATTTACTATTGTTTCAGGTTTAGCGATGGGAGTTGATGCAGTTTCCCATCAAGCAGCTGTTGATAATAATGGCCGGACAATTGCGGTTTTGGGCTGCGGGGTTGACTGCTGTACTCCTTCTGAAAATAGAAAATTATACGATAGAATTTTGCAAGAAAATGGCACCATAATTTCAGAATTACCATTAGGAGAACCTCCATCCAGAGGCTCGTTTCCGGCAAGAAATAGGATTATTGCCGGACTTTCTCTGGGAGTTTTGGTAACAGAAGGGGCAGAAGACAGCGGCAGTTTAATTACGGCAGAATTTGCCAGAAAATTTAACAGAAAAATTTTCGCAGTTCCCGGACCAATTACTTCAAATATGTCGAAAGGACCATACAAACTTATATCCCATGGAGCTAAGTTGGTTACAACGGCACAAGATATTATCAATGAATTGGGGATTTCTAATAGCTCTAGAATTAAGAATGATGAATCAAGAATGAAGAAGGGAGATACGGATGAGGAAAATTTGGTTTTAAAACTTTTAGAAAACGAGGGGGTGCATTTTGATGAAATTGTCAGGCGCTTAAAGACTGATTCGGCCAAAGTCGGTAGCCTTTTGTCGATGATGGAAATTAAAGGCTTAATCAAAAGTTTGGATGGGGGAGTTTATGCTACTTGTGAAGTTTGAGACTGAATCTCCTGACGTCTTCTTTCAAGAAAACTTTTCAAGGGTTGCGTTTGGCGCGTATCGTAGTAATAGCTCTCTCCATCGGTATATACCGGGGTACGACATCCTTTTAGCAAGTGAACAAAATTGCGTTGGGGAGCACGGGAAGGTCTAAAGCCAGTAGTTTTTAATACTAATGGACCAAGAGAACTATATCTGTTTTTTGCCAGTTCTGTTAGGGTTGGAATTCGTGCTCTGGGGCTTCCGCAAATTAATTGAACCGGATTTGTTCTGAACCTTTCCAAAGACGAATCGTTTCGTAAGGACTCAATGATTCTTTTTTCGTGTTTACTAAATACGATGAAATGTCTTTCACGGTATTTTCTTTTTGATGTTCCTTCCTGTTCAAAAAGTCTTATCGGAATATCCTGGTTTTGTATGGTTTTTGCAAAAAGACCCATGTAATTATATGGTATATAAAATCCTGCCTTCCTAACGATTTGGGCAAGACTCATTATCGCCTCGTTTCCATATCTTTGACGATAATGAAGTAGTGATCCCGATGAAGAGTTATCAAGAATTTCCTGAAGCCTTTGATCGTTGTTTTCGTTCTCCACTTGTTTAAAAAAATCTCTATAATGGGCGACAGTTAAAGGAATTATTATTCCCCAGCTTCTCAAAACTTGTCTGGCGCGATTGACCCTACGTATTGGAATTTTAAATTTTCCAGCAATTTTTCTTGGGTCGGTAATGCCCGTCTGTCGTATAAATTCACTTATTTCCCAGCTTAATCCCCCTCGGGACCGAGATGTTTTTTCTCTAGATTTTAGTGCTCGTGGCTTACTATCCGGAATAGATGCGCGTGGATATTGAGCCTTAAGCTCCCGAGGAGAATTATTGTGAATATTGTCCCAAAACCTATGATTTAGTTGTCGAACATCTTCCCTAGTTAATCCTCCATATTGCTTGCCAAGTTCTTCTAAAGTCTTATCGGTGAAAGTATATTGGAAGCCTATTTTTCTTTGCATTAGCCATTGATTATCCGAAAGACTATCGGGCTTTTTCTGCCAAATACGTTTTTTTATAATCTCCACTAGAAAAGCTTTTTTTCTTTCTTGTCCGGCTATTAAGACTTCCCTGCTCATAACAAAAACATTATATCATAAAGAACTTATAGTGTGGTATTACTTGACATCCCTTGTATAATGTTGTGACAATGTAAGACATTGGATTATGAAAAGTTTGGTTATCGTTGAATCACCTACCAAAGCTAGAACTATCAGTAAGTTTTTGGGGAAGGATTTTGAAATTATCGCAACGATAGGGCATATTATGGATTTGCCCAAAAGCAAAATTGGAATAGATTTTGAGCATAATTTCCAACCTCAATACGAGCTGGTTGCGGATAAACAGAAAATTATTGGAGAGCTAAAAACTGCTGCCAAAACCGCGGATACTATTATATTGGCAACTGATCCGGATAGGGAGGGAGAGGCAATCGCTTCGCATGTCGCGGACATGCTTCGCTCAAAATCAAAAATCATCCCGCAATCGGCGGGACAAAAATCAAAATTTAGGCGGGTAGTTTTTCATGAAATTACCAAAGAAGCGATTGATGAAGCCTTTAAAAATCCGCGGGATATAGATGCTAATTTAGTTGATGCGCAGACAGCCAGAAGGGTTTTGGATAGGCTGGTTGGTTACAAGCTGTCTCCGCTTCTTTGGCGGAAAGTAAGAAGGGGATTATCTGCAGGAAGAGTGCAGTCTGTTGCTTTGCGTTTAATAGTTGAAAGAGAAAGAGAGATTGGGAAATTTGGAAAAGAAAAATACTGGACAGTTGCTGTATCTTTATCACGACGGGGTCCTGTCAGAAGTTTCCCTCCCGCCAGTGCTCCTGCGACTTCGTCTTCGATGCGCGCTGTCGGGAACCCTGCCACTTCTGCCACCCCTAAATTCGATAATTCATCAACAGAATTTGAACTGATAGAAATTAATGGGGTAAAGATTGAAGCGCAGAAAACTTTTAATCTTTATGATGGAGAATATTCGGTTTCGAAAACTTCGATTATAACTGAAAATCAAGCATTGAAAATAAAAAACGATTTAGCCAAACAACAGTTTACTGTTTCGGATGTTCTGCAGAAAGAAACGAAAAGAAGTCCTGCTCCTCCGTTTACCACTTCTACTCTTCAGCAGGAAGCAAGCCGCAGATTTGGATTTTCCGGAAAAAGAACCATGGGGCTGGCGCAGAAATTATACGAAGAAGGATTTATTACGTATCATAGAACCGACTCTTTCAATTTGTCTTCTGCTTCGGTTGCGGGGATGAGAAATTTTATAAAAAAAGAATATGGCGATAAATATCTGCCGGAAGGCCCAAGATTTTATAAAACAAAACAAAAACTTGCTCAAGAAGCGCACGAGGCAGTGCGTCCTACGGACGTAAATTTTAAATTTCAAATTTCAAATTTCAAATTGGGGAACGACGCGGGGCGTTTATATGATTTAATTTGGAGGAGAGCAATTGCCTGTCAGATGGCAGATGCAGTTATAGAGTCAACAACGGTTTTGGTAGACGCTTCGGTTATCGGTTCTCAGTCGTCAGTTGTCAGCAATCAGTCTGTCGGTGATCAGTCAGTCAGTTTAGGAACTGATAAACCGAAAACAGATAAACTAGAATCTGAAAACCGAAAACAGAGAACTGATAACAGATATGGGTTGAAGGCAACCGGTTCGGTTTTGGTATTTGACGGATTTCTCAAAGTTCATTCACAAGCATTAAACGATAACATCTTGCCCAAATTTATTACTAACGAAAAACTTGATTTTGTTGATGCGAAAATAATTGAGCATGAAACCTTGCCCCCTCCTCGTTACAATGACGCATCTTTGATAAAAACTTTGGAAGAGAAGGGGATTGGCCGGCCGTCTACTTATGCGACAATAGTTTCCACAATCGAAACAAGGCGTTATATAGAAAGAATTGAAGGAAGATTTGCTCCGACCAATGTTGGCATTGCGGTGAACGATTTTTTGGTTAAGAATTTTTCCGAAATTGACGATATTCCTTTTACAGCTTCAATGGAGGAAGGTTTGGACGAGATTGCCAAAGGAGAAAGAAAATGGGTGCCGACGATAAAAGATTTTTATACGCCGTTTGAGAAAAAATTGGAAGAAGTAAAAGACGCGGATAGGGTAAAAATTGCAGTTGAGGAAACTAAGGAAAAATGTCCGGAGTGCGGATCACCGTTAGTAATCCGTGTTGGAAGATTTGGTAAATTTATTTCCTGCTCTAATTTCCCTAAATGTAAATTTACCAAATCTTTCGTCGAAACAACGGATTTATTGTGTCCGAAATGCGGAGGCCTGCCCCGAGGAGCAGTTGCGACGAGGGGACAAATTGTGATCAAAAGAACCAAAACAGGCCGCCGTTTCTATGGCTGCTCCAATTACCCCAAGTGTGATTTCGCGAGTTGGACAAAACCAATTTCAGAGCGTGTTGAGCGAAGCGAAATCCCGTCTGAAAACTATCAGCGGGAGAAGATAGAGGATATTAAAAACTAGATTATTTTTGCAACGACAATAATCGCAACTAGCGTTACTACTTGAGTTATTATGCCCCAAGGTGCATCCAGACTATTGTCAAAAAGCTTTTGAAACCTGTAAGTCCATCTAGATAAAGGGAAATTAATATCAAATAAACGATACGGTACCATCAGCCAATCAAGACCTTGAGAAACTAAAATCATAAGAAAAGCATAAGAAGGATTGGTTGTTGGGAAAAGAAAAATAACTATTAAATAGGAGAGCGAAAATCCTATAATGACATCGAAAAAGGATTCCACTATAACTCTTTTCTTGCCCTTTTCTGCAATATTTGTGGCCGTGTCCCAGTGAGGCAAAGCATCAGCTGCTATGTGCGAAGCAATAGCTATTGGGACAGCCAGCGCCGGATTTCCAATCTTGGCGGCAATAACGGTTCCGATAATTGCATGTCCTGTCGCAGTCATTTTTAAATAATACTACAAATACTACCCATACTACAAATACTACCAATAAATAAATAATTTTTAAGACAAGGAGCGTTTGATGTTTTAATTTCATTAGAAATTAAGAATTAGAAATTTTATTGACTCTTGACAAACCGTATGAAACTGTTTAACAATTGTTATATGAGCAAAAGACTTTATGTCTTCCTGTCCCTTGCTTTTACATCTTTACTTATTTTAGTTTCTGTTGGGAAAGCCTACGCCAATCATCAGGCACAAGTTTTGGGAGCTTCAACTGCAAGCGCTGATCTTTCAATCCCTCCAACTACCGAAGGTCCGGGTTTAATTTTGCCGGACAGCCCTTTATTTTTTCTGGATCAACTCAAGCAGGATTTCCGTTTACTCCTCGCATTTACGCCTGAAACCAAAGCGAAAATATATAAAGATATTGCAGGAGAAAGAATAGCAGAGCTTAGATTTATGCTGGCAAAAAATAATTTAAATGCAGCGAAAGTCGCTTTGGATGGGATGGCGTCTAATTTGAAAAACGCAGCGGCAGAAGTTAATCAGGCAAAGCTTACAGGACGAAATGTTGATACTCTTGCCAAAACAATAAATGATGATATAAAAGCGAAACAAGAAACGTTGGATCTTTTGGAAAGCCAGTCAGTAGGAGAAATAAAAGCACAGGTTACTTCGGCTCAAGAGTCTCTTTTGAGGGCAAAAGTTGAAGTTGAAGACTCATTGCCGGAACAGGAGCTTAAAAATGAAATAAAAAGTGATTTAACAAGAAAAGCAGAAAGGAAAGTAGATGAAGCGTCTGATTCTGCCCGTGAACTTCAGCGGGATCTTGATGAATTGAACAAGGAGGCTGCCGAAGCATCAAGAAATTCTCTTGGCGCCAGAGAAAAAGCGATTAAAAAAGCAATAGAAGAAAAAAATGAAGCTTTGAAAAAAGTAGAAGAAAAATTGCTGGAAACAGAACAGAAAAAACAAGAGAAACTTTTGAATGTTCAGCAAAAAGTTTCAGAGCAGGCAAAAGAAGCGATTAAGAAAGCCCAGGAAGCTGCTATCGGTTTCCAGCAGGCGGTAAAAAACATTAATCAAATCCAAAGCGGACAGCAAGGAAGTTCGTCGCAAGGGTCGAACAATTCAGGATCCTCCAATTCTAATTCAGGTAAATCAAACAGTGAAAATTCCGGAAAGTCAGGCGGAGAAGATAAAGGCGGAAAAAGCGGCAAAGACTAAACC
>CAYPUE010000024.1:0-11554 GCA_964414015.1 uncultured Gammaproteobacteria bacterium | reverse complement strand
ATGAAGACTCGTTTTACTTTTCCTTTTACTTTCCATCCGGCAAATGGTGACCATTTGCACTTAGTAAATAAGGATGAATGATGAATTATGAATGATGAATTAAGGTTAACGACTATTTTTGTTTCGGGGTTGGTTTTAATATTAAAGATTTTGGCTGGGCTTATGTGACAAAGGCGGATAATTTCATCTATCGTTAACCTTTTTTCAGAAACAGCTGTGAGCAGAAGCGGGAGAGTTGTCTCAAGACCTGGAACACCAAAAGGCGGCACCTCTCCCCTTTTCTCTTCAACAGTATGCGGGGCGTGGTCGGATTCTACAACATCGATAAATTTTAAATTCTTCCACAAGAAATTCTGATCTTTTTTACTTTGCAGCGGCGGTTTCATTTGGCCAAAAGCCCCCAAACGCTTAACATCGTTTTGGGTTAAAAACAAATGATGCGGGGCAACTCCGCAAGAAATTGGCAATCCTTCATTTTTCGCCTTTATAATTTGTTTTAAATCAGAAGCAGTGCTTATATGGCAAATGTGAACCTTGTTCCCAAGTTTTCTTACAAGTTCAATTACGACGTTTAGCATGTTATCCTCTGCGTGCACCAGAATAAGCTTTGACGAAAGTCTATTGCTATGTAGTGCTATACTTTATGCATTATTCCAAGCGATAAATATTTTTTTCAGCATCTTTTTGTCAACCAGAAAATTCCCAGTGGTTTGGTTAAGATAAAGTTTTAAGCCCAAGATTTTTTTGCTAACCTTTTCGAATTGATCAAGGTTATCTCCCAGTGAGCCGAAATAAAACCCCACATCGCAGACGATTTTTTCTTTAGCGATTTTTATTTTCTCATTTAGCCTTTTCGAAGTTATTATCGGGATTTTGTTGTTTGGCATGTCAAGAATCGTAGTAAAACCTCCGGCTAAAGCAGCACTGGTTCCGGTATGGAAATCTTCTTTCCAAGTTTGCCCCGGATCACGCAAATGCACATGCGGATCAATCAGCCCCGGTAGGATAAGCTTAGACATATTCACTCCATGATTTTATTTCCAAATCTTCAAGCTTTTTAGAGGTTATTGCGTTTACGAAAAGTTCTGCTTTCTGATGATTGGTATACAAGGGTATATTATAGTCTATTGCGGAGCGCCTTATCACGTAATCATCTTTTTCATCTCGTACCAAGGCTGTATCCGTTAAATTTATAGCCAGATCAATTTTTCTTTTTTGAAAATACTCCAAAATACTTGGAGATTCTTTTTCATAAATCTTATATAATCTTTTTGTCTTAACCCCATTTTTTCTTAGGAAAATTGCTGTTTTGTTGGTAGCATATAGGGGAAGATTAAGTGACGCCAAACTTATTGCGGAACTTAGAAATTTTATTTTGTTTTCATCTCCGCCAAGACTTATGAATATGCCCTTGGTTGGAATTTTTCCTCCGACAGAAATCTCTCCTTTCAGAAATGCTTCTTCCTCATCTTTGCCAAAACACGCAACTTCACCGGTTGATGCCATTTCGACATGAAGTATAGGATCGGCATTGGTGATTCTTGCGAAAGAAAATTGGGAAACCTTTATGGCAACGAAATGATCATAAAAAGCTTCTACTTCCTGCTTTTTAGCTTTTCCGAAAAATGCATCGGTGGAAAGCTTGATAAAATCAACTCCTGTCACTTTGGAAATGAAAGGAAACGTTCTTGAAGAGCGTAAATTTATTTCTATAACTTGCAATTCATTGTTTTTCGCCAAAAATTGAATATTAAAAGGTCCGGTTATTTGTAAAGCTTTTGCCAGTATTTTTCCTGTTTCTTCAATTTTTCTTTGCGTTTCTGTATAAATTTTTTGCGGAGGCAGAACAATTGTTGCATCTCCCGAATGTACGCCTGCGTTTTCTATATGTTCTGTTATGACAAAAGCTTTAATTTGGCCTCTTTGTGCAACTGCGTCAAACTCTATTTCTTTGGCTTCTTCTATAAATTTAGATATGGTAATTGGATACTCTTTGGATACTAACGTTGCTTCTTTTAGAAATTTTTCAATTTCGTTGATATTCCTGCAGATACGCATTAAAGTTCCGGAAAGAACATAAGATGGTCTCAATAAAACAGGGAATCCGACCTTTTTGCAAAAATCAAGAGTTTTAGTAAGGCTTCCAAATTTGTCCCATGGAGGTTGAGTGATATTGTAGGTGTCCAAAAGTTTTGAAAATTTACTTCTGTTCTCTGCCCGATTAATATTCGCAGGATTTGTTCCCAATATTCTTGCGCCATATTTTTTAAGAGACTCTGCTCGGTTATTTGGAGTTTGTCCCCCTACCGATACGATAATCCCATCTGGTTTTTCAAAATCGTAGATATCGGCAATTCGTTCGAAGGTTAGTTCCTCAAAATAAAGCTTGTCTGAAATATCATAATCTGTTGATACGGTTTCCGGATTGCAATTAATCACGATAGATAATTTTTGATGATTTTTAAGATTTAACACGGTATTCACGCTTGTCCAATCAAATTCAACAGAACTGCCTATTCTGTAGGGTCCTGAACCAAGAACAATAACGCCTTTCTTAAAATAAGGTTTTATGTCGTTATGATTGCCGTTGTATGTAAGATACAAATAATTTGTTTTTGCCGGAAATTCTCCAGATAGCGTATCTATTTGAAAAACAGAAGGTAGAATTCTTAACCTTTTCCGCAAGTTTCTTATTTCCAATCCTTTTTTATCAAAAAGAACGCCTATTTGTTTATCGGAAAAACCTAAACGTTTAAGCTTCAACAGTATTTGCTTATTGATTATTTTTTGTTTGTTTTTTCTTACGGTTTCTTCTGCATCTACTATATTTTTTATTCTGGAGATAAACCAGGGGTCTATTCCGGTTAGATTATAAATTTTTGCAACTGTCATTTCTTCTTTAAGAGCATAAGAAATAGCAAACATTCTTTTAGGCGTGGGATTTTTTAACTGATCTGCTATAAAATCTTTTGTTAGTTTTATATTTTTGAATATCGACCAACTGGTTGCTCCGTCAAAATCTAAATCCAGCATCCTTATTGCCTTTTGGTATGCTTCTTCAAAGGTTCTGCCAATTCCCATAACCTCCCCTACGGATTTCATACTGCTTCCGATTCTTTCATCAGCACCTTTAAATTTTTCTATGTCCCAACGGGGTATTTTCACAACAATATAATCAAGGGACGGTTCAAAACAGGATTGGGTAACTTTGGTTACTTTATTTGTTATTTGAGTTAAGTTTTTACCTAAAGCCAATTTTGCGGCAACATATGCAAGAGGATAACCAGTTGCTTTGCTAGCCAAAGCAGAACTCCTGGAGAGTCTGGCGTTGACTTCGATAACATAATAATCAATCTCTTTGTTTTTGGGGAAGGGATTAAGAGCAAATTGGACATTGCATTCTCCTACTATCCCAAGACTCCTGACGATTTTTATAGAAATGTTTCTTAAATAGTGATATTCAAAATTGGTGAGAGTTTGACTTGGTGCAACTACAATGGAATCTCCCGTATGGATGCCTAAAGGATCCATATTCTCCATATTGCATACCGTAATGCAATTATCATCTTTGTCTCTGACAACCTCATACTCTATTTCTTTGAAATGATGCAGATATTGCTCAACTAAAATCTGTGGAGAGAATGAAAGAGCATGCTCTGCGATTTTCGTAAGCTCGTCTTGGTTTCTCGCAACACCTGATCCTTGTCCTCCAAGAGCAAATCCACTCCTTACCATTATTGGAAATCCGATTGTCTCTGCGACACTTAAGGCTTGTTTTACGGATTTTACCGCTATGCTTTTAGGAGTTGGGATATTTATTCTCTTAAGATGGGATGCGAATTTTTGCCTGTCTTCGGTTAACACGATAGACTTTATTGGCGTCCCTAACACTGCAACGTTGTTATTTTCGAGGATGCCTTTTCGTTCAAGCTCAATACCGCAATTAAGCGCTGTTTGTCCGCCAAAGGATAAAAGAATTCCATCAGGTTTTTCTTTTTCAATAATTTTTTCTACGAAAAAGGCATTTACAGGTAAAAAATAAACAGTATCCGCCAAAAATTTTGAAGTTTGGATAGTGGCTATGTTTGGATTAACTAAAACAGTTTTTATTCCTTCCTCCTTTAGGGCTTTTATTGCTTGGCTTCCTGAATAATCAAATTCTCCCGCCTCCCCTATTTTTAGAGCACCACTTCCCAAAACCAAAACCTTTTTTAATTTCATAGTTTTTTAAGGAAATAATCAAATATCCACTCGGTATCTGCAGGACCGGGAGATGCTTCGGGATGAAACTGGACGGACATAAAAGGAAGCGTATCGTGGATAATTCCCTCATTTGACCTGTCATTTGCATTTGTAAACCAAGCCTTAAATCCTTGCGGAATTTTACTAACAAAAAATCCATGATTTTGAGTTGTAATATAGCATCTTCTTGATCCTTCCAAAAGACATGGCTGGTTTTGGCTTCGGTGGCCAAATTTAAGCTTAGCGGTATTTCCTCCTGCGGCGAGAGCGAGTATTTGATTTCCCAGACACACTCCGAGTATTGGTATTTTTTTACCTAGAGCCTTCTCGATATTAAGAACCGTTTTGTCTGCTTTTTTTGGGTCGCCCGGTCCATTGGAAATAATTATTCCATCAAAGTTCAGCTTTACACCCTTGGGGTGTAGATTCGAATGTTCGAAGGGATCGAAATTCCAAGGAACCGTAATTACCTTTACTCCCCGTTTTAGAAGACACCTTTTGATATTTCTTTTTGCTCCGCAATCAATAAGGAGTACTGTTTTTGCACCTTTACCCTCTATCGTAATTTTTTCTGTCGATACTTTTGCGACCAAATTTTCTTTGTTGGGATCATAAAAATTAACCCTTCGGCCTTGCTCAGAATCTGCGATAATTTTTCCAAGCATCGTTCCTTGAGCCCTTATTTTTTGGGTAAGCTGTCTTGTGTCTGCTATTTCCAAAGCCGGAATTCCTTCTTTCTTAAGCCAAGAAGAGAGTGTTTGCTTACTTTGGAAATGAGATGGTGTATCGATATAATTTGCAACAATCAGCCCTGAAACTTTAATGCCGTCAGACTCCCAATATTTTTTATCTGGAACGCCATAATTGCCGATTAGAGGATAGGTTAAAATTAAGATCTGTCCTTTGTAGGAGGGATCAGTCAGGCTTTCCGGATAGCCAACCATTCCGGTTGAAAAAACAACTTCTCCTGCTTGATTCTTTTCTTTGCCAAAACTGATTCCTTTAAACGAAGATCCATCTTCCAAAATTAATTTTCCGCTCATTTTATTCCGCCTAAAATAAGTCCGATTAAAGCCATTCGGACATAAAGCCCATTTCGTATTTCAGTTTTTAAATAAACAGCTCTTGGGTCATCGTCAACATCTGTTGATATCTCTCCAACTCGAGGAAGCGGATGCATCAAAATCATATTTTTATTTCCATATTTGTCCAGTAACTTTTTTGTTACTGTAAATTGGGTTTTAAGTTTTTCATATGTTTTATGGTTTCTAAATCGTTCTTTTTGGACCCTTGTCCAATACCAAAAATGAGCATTTTTCGGAATATCTTTCTCGCTCTCAATCTCAATTAGTTTAATACCCCGTTTAGAAAAATTCAGAAAATTTTCTTTTGAAAGTTTTAATTCCTTTGGAGAAAGAAGATATACGGTATTGCCTTTATATAAAGAAAGTCCGCGTATCAAAGAGTGAACAGTTCTGCCGTTTAGCATATCCCCTGCCATTAAGCAAACAAGATTATCCAATCTTTTATGTTTTTCATAAATAGTATAAAGATCGTATAGGGCTTGAGTTGGATGTTCGCCTATGCCATCTCCCGCATTTATAACAGGGACAAACTTGGCCGTTGCTGCTCCTTTTTCAGCAGAGCCCGCTATTTGATGCCTTAAGATAATTGCATCCGAATATGCTTCGAAAACTTTAATCGTATCTTCAAATGTCTCTCCCTTTACCACGGATGAAAATTGTTGAGGATTTAAAATTTCAACCGTTTGTCCTCCTAATTGTTTTACGGCCGTTGAGAAAGATCCAAATGTTCGGCTTGACGGTTCGTAAAAAAGAAGTACGATTATTTTTCCGGCGATTATTTTTGACGGTTTTGCTTTTAAAGCAATTTTTTTCATTTTTGGAACAAGGGAAAATAAGATTTTGAGGTCTTTTGAAGAAAACTGGTCTAAGGAAATAATATCTTTACCTTTAAAATTACCGTTTATTTTATTAACCATAAAAAACCCCATTCTGGGATTTTACTTTAACAGAGAGAAAGACTGCTGTCAATGGCTAAGTAGCCGGTTTGGTTGCGAGGATAAGATTTTTTAAAAGCATAGCTACATTTACCGGTCCAACGCCGCCGGGAGTAGGCGTGTAAAAAGAGGCTATATTTTCTATATCTTTTTTTTCATAGTCTCCGTGAAGTTTTCCATCCGAACCTTTGTGCAAACCAACGCTGATAAGGATTACTCCTTGTTTAATCATTTTCGAATTTATGATATTTTCTTTTCCGACAGCGGAGATAATAATATCGGCATTTTTGGTTAATAGTTCATAGTTTATCGTTTTGCTGTCAATAATTAGAGGCTGAATTCCTAACCTTAACAAACCTTCAATTACTGGTTTTCCTCCTGTTTCGCCTTTGCCGATTACAACTATTTTTTTTGTTTTTAACCAGTTAATGAGTTGAGGCTCCACCCTTGGGGTGTAGGTATAAACCTTTTCCAGAATTTCTATAACTGCTTTGGCGATTGGCGGTTGGAATTTGGATTTGGGGTTAAATCCGTCGATATCTTTTTTAGGATTTACAGCCAAAGTTATTGCTTTTATGTCAATATGGGAAGGAAGCGGCTGCTGGACGATAATGCCGTGGATATTATAATCTTTGTTAAATTGTTGAATTGCTTGAATAAGTTTTAATTCCGAAGTTTTTGCAGAAAAATGTTTAATGATAGTTTTTACTCCAATACCTTGAGCTTTTTTCTCTTTTTGTCCAACATAAGTCATTGACGCAGGGTCGTTTCCAACCAGAATTATCGCAATCATTGGAATTATTTGTTTTTTCTTAAGTTTGGCAACTTTTGTCTTTAGTTCCTTGAGGATTTGAGCAGCAATTTCTCTTCCATCAATCTTCATTTATTTAGATTTCAATACAGGTGGCAGATGCGACTCGGTCGGCTGAATTTGAAAATCTCATCAGAATTACGCCCTGGGTATTTCTGGATAGTCTTGGCATGGAGGAAATCCCCAATTTCACAACTTGTCCTTTATGCGATGTGATGATGACTTCTTCGCAATTTGAAGGAATGACCTGCGCGAAAGCAACTTTGCCGGTTTTGGCTGTTACTTTTGCCACCTTTACTCCTTGTCCTCCCCTGCCCTGTCCTCTAAATAAAGATGTGGCTGTTTTTTTACCAAGACCGTTTTCCATAATGGTCAGAAGGTCGCGTTTTTCATTTGCGGCAATAATGTCCATGCCGATAACCTTATCGGCTTCTCCAATTCTTATTCCTCTGACTCCCATTGTGTTTCTTCCCATTCCTCTTACAGATTTTTCCGAAAATCTAATAGCTTTTCCGTTTAGAGTTGCTAAAAGCACATCATCGCTGCCGCTGGTAAGTTTGCTCCACGCCAGCTCATCGCCTGCCTCTAAATTTATTGCGATAATTCCGCTTTTACGTATATTTTCGAATTCAGACAATTTAGTTTTTTTGACAGTGCCCTTTCTGGTAGTTAGGAAGACATATTTTTCTTCCTGATTTTTTCCATAGTTTACAAGTGCCTCTACTTGTTCCCCTTGCTCGATGTTGAGAAGATTGACTATGGCGGTTCCCTTGCTGATTCTGCTTCCTTCCTGTATCTCAAAAACTCTTAGTTTGTAACATTTGCCTTTGTTAGTGAAGAAAAGCAAATTGTCATGAGTTTGAGCAAATCGGATCAGATAAATTTCATCATCTTCTTTGGTGGTCATTCCTTTAATGCCTTTTCCTCCCCGATGCTGGATTTTGAAACTGTTAAGGCTTTGGCGTTTGACGTATCCGGTGTTGGTAAGAGTGATAACGGTTGGTTCGTTGGGAATAAGGTCTTCATCGGAAAATTCGCCAACTCGGCTTTTGAATACTTTGGTTCTGCGTTCGTCGTGATATTTCTCTTTAATATTCAAAATCTCATCTTTGATAACAGTTAAAATTTTGATTGGGTGAGCCAAAAGATCTTCAAGATAAGCAATAGTTTCCTTAACCATTTGGTATTCGTCTTCAATTTTCTGCCGTTCCAAAGCCGCAAGACGGCGAAGCTGCATATCCAAAATCGCAACTGCCTGGATTTCGGAGAGCTTGAATTTGCTCATTAAATTATTCTTGGCGTCTTCTTGAGTCTTGGAGGATTTTATAGTTTTGATTACGGCATCAATATTGTCAACGGCGATTCTCAACCCTTCCAGAATATGCAGTCTTGCTTTCGCAGCTCTTAACTCGAACTCGGAACGTTTGGTGATGATTAAATATCGGTGTTTTAAATATTCCTCAAGAATAATTTTAAGATTTAGGATTTGCGGTGTTCCGTCAATCAGACCAACTAAATTTGCAGGGAAAATCGTCTGCAGAGCTGTATGTTTGAATAAATTGTTCAATACTTTTCTTGGCGTTGTATCTCTTTTTAATTCAACCACAACTCTTATTCCGTGTCTGTCCGACTCATCCCGTAAGTCGGAAATTCCTTCTATTTTTTTATCTTTCGCCAGTTCAGCAATACGGGCAACCAGAAGAGCTTTGTTTACCTGATACGGAAGTTCCGTAATGATGATTGCTGATTTGCCGTTGCCGATATCTTCTATTTCCGCTTTTCCCCGAATGATTATCCTTCCCCGTCCTTGGGTATAGACATTTTTTATTTCATTTTGGTCATATATTGCTCCATAGGTTGGGAAATCAGGGCCTTTGATAAATTCCAAAAGTTCATCTACAGTGACGTTAGAGCTTAATTTCCCATCCGCCACTTTGGTTTTACCGATTGTAAATACAATTGCGTCAATGACTTCAGACAAATTGTGAGGAGGAATTTTGGTCGCCATACCTACGGCAATTCCTTCGCTTCCCATAAGAAGGAGATTTGGAAGTTTCGCCGGAAGGAAGGTTGGTTCTTTGAGAGTTGAGTCGAAATTCTCGATAAGACTGACAGTTTCTTTATCAATGTCAAAAAGCATTTCGGAGGTTATCAGAGCCAGTCTTGCTTCGGTATACCTCATTGCTGCCGGAGGATCTCCGTCCATAGAGCCGAAATTTCCCTGGCCGTCAATTAAGGGGTAGCGCATGGAAAAATCTTGAGCCAGCCTAACTAATGCGTCATAAATTGGCATGTCTCCATGAGGATGATATTTTCCCATTACTTCTCCGACGATTTTGGCGCTTTTTGCATATCTGGCGCTATGGGTTAAGCCCATTTCATGCATAGCAAAGAGGATGCGTCTATGAACTGGTTTTAATCCGTCTCGAACATCAGGAAGAGCTCTGGAAACGATAACAGACATGGCGTAATCCAGATACGCCCTTTTCATTTCAACTGTTATTTCCGTTTGTTTAAGTTGTCCAATATTCATAAAGTCAATTTCCAATTATCAATTTCCAATTTTCAATAAATGTTTCATTGACTCATTGCGAAATTCAGTGTAAATTGAAAATTATAAATTAGATAAGGAAGGGTGCAATTAAAAGCGCTACGATATTTAATACTTTAATCATCGGATTAATTGCAGGACCGGCGGTGTCTTTGTACGGATCTCCGACAGTGTCTCCGGTAACTGCTGCTTGGTGGGCGAAACTCCCCTTTCCTCCCAAATTTCCTTCCTCAATATATTTTTTGGTATTATCCCATGCTGCGCCTCCGGTTGTCATAGAAATCGCCACGAATAATCCGGTAACAATACTGCCAACCAAAAGTCCTCCGAGCGCTTTTGGACCAAGCAGAAAGCCGACGAGAATTGGAGCAAGAACCGGAATTAGCGCGGGGACAATCATCTGTTTAATAGCAGCTGTTGTTACCAGACTAACAGCTTTTCCGTATTGCGGCTTGGCTTTTCCTGTCATTATCCCTTTTATTTCCTTGAACTGGCGGCGTACCTCCTCGACTACCGCAACAGCGGTTTTGCCAACTGCTTCCATTGCCAGCGCGCCGAAGAAATACGGAAGAGCTCCTCCGATAAAAAGACCAACTACTACGCTTGGATCGGAAAGAGAAAAGAAAGCTGCGGAAACACCTTTAGCGCCTCCGGCTAATTCTTGAGTATAACTGGCGAAAAGTACCAATGCCGCCAGTCCGGCAGAGCCGATGGCATAAGCTTTGGTAACGGCTTTGGTAGTATTTCCAACCGCGTCCAAAGGATCCGTAACGCGTCTTACTTTTTCATCCAGTCCTGCCATTTCCGCAATTCCTCCGGCATTGTCTGTTATCGGACCGAAAGCATCTATGGCTACGATAATTCCGGTTAAAGAAAGCATACTCATGGCGGAAAGAGCTATTCCGTAAAGTCCGGCAAGATTATAGGAAAGCAAAATTCCGGCGGCAATTAAAAGAATCGGAGCAAAAGTAGATTTCATAGAAATCGCCAGACCGGCAATAACATTGGTGCCGTGTCCGGTAGTTGAGGCATTGGCAATAGCTTCAACCGGTCCGAATTTTTTGGAAGTAAAATATTCGGTAATAATAACCATGCCGACAGTAATTGCTATGCCAATCGCCAAGGTGTAAAAAAGGTTAATTGTCGAAATCCCGTTTAATCCGTTGGGAAATGCGGAATTGGTCAGAAAATAAAAACCGACAAGCGCCACAATTATAGAAACGCCAAGTCCTTGATATAAAGCTCCCATAATGCTTTTTCCAACCTTCACAAACCAGCTGCCGATAATACTTGCGGCAATCGATATTGAGCCGATAAGCAAGGGATAAAATAGAACCGTCAGATTATTCCCGAAGGTTAATTTGCCCAAAATCATTGCGGCAACAGCGGTCACAACGTAGGTTTCAAAAAGATCAGCTGCCATTCCCGCATCGTCTCCGACATTGTCCCCTACCAAATCCGCGATTACCCCCGGATTTCTCGGATCGTCTTCAGGAATTCCTTTTTCAATTTTTCCGACCATATCGGTTCCTACATCAGCGCCCTTGGTGAATATTCCTCCGCCAAGCCTGGCAAAAACAGAGATTAAGCTTCCTCCGAAACCTAAAGCCACCAATGGCTGAAGGCTGGATACCTCGCTTCTTAAAAGCAAAAAATAAAAACCTCCGACTGCCAAAAGAGCAAGACCTGCAACCATAAGTCCGGTTATTGAGCCTCCCTGAAAAGCCAAAGAGAAGGCCGAAGACAAGCCTTTTTTCGCAGCTTGAGCAGTTCTGACGTTGCTTCTGACCGCAATATTCATTCCCACAATTCCGGCTATGGTAGAAAAAACAGCGCCGATGGCAAAACCAACTGCAGTTATGGGATTAAAAACAAAATACAAAAGCACGAAAATCAGAATTCCGATAGCTGCAACCACGCTATACTGTTT
>CAYPUE010000023.1:4285-12765 GCA_964414015.1 uncultured Gammaproteobacteria bacterium | reverse complement strand
TCTTTTCTTGTTAATAAATTTGTAGTTGCGGAAAGCCTTAATTTATCAATCTCCTCGTTGATCTCCGCCTCTTTCTCGATATAAGTATCACTTTGGGGGATATAGGCTTCAGGCTGATAGTAATCATAGTAAGAAACAAAATAGGATACGGCATTCTTGGGGAAAAAGTCTCGAAATTCCTGATAAAGCTGTGCAGCCAGAGTTTTATTGTGCGAGATGACAAGCGTTGGCCGTTGAATTTTCTGGATAACATTGGCCATGGTAAAGGTTTTTCCGCTTCCGGTCACCCCAAGCAGCACGTGATTTCTGCCATTTTTTGCAATGTTGCCAACAAGTTTTGCTATTGCTTGGGGCTGATCCCCGGTTGGTTTAAAATCCGATTTAAGCTTAAACTTCATAAAGTATTTTAGTATAGCATAAAACCTAAAACTGACTGCGATTGTACAAGTTTGTCATATTGACAAAATACTCGAATTTTTCGTATAAAATACCAAGAAGGAAAAACATATGCCGGGAGTAATTTATAAAAAAGAAAGGGAGGTTCTGGAATTTTTAGCCCAATTCCAAAGGCAGTATGGTTATTCTCCAACCTTGTCTGAAATTGCAGAAGCAACCGGACACAAAAGCAATTCAACAATCCACGCACTTATAAGCTCGCTTGTTCAAAAAGGGTATATCCAGAAAGTTGATGGAAACACAAGGGTGCTTAAAATAATAGACGAAAAGGTAACGTTCAGCATGCTTGGAAGTTCTGCGTCCATAGAGCTACCCTTGATGGGATATATAGCGGCAGGTAAACCTTTGGAACCGCATAGCGATCCAAATGCTTCATTTCATGTTTCCGCATCTTTATTGTCGGGCAAAAAAACAGCCTACGTACTGCAAGTTAAAGGAAATTCGATGATAGAAGATGGAATTTTCGAGGGAGATTATGTGATTATAGAGAAGGCCAACCAAGCTTCCAACGGAGATATCGTAATTGCTCTTGTAGACAATAATCTTGCTACCCTTAAAAGGTTTTATAATGAGAGCGGAAAGATTGTTTTGAAGCCGGCAAATGCGCAGATGGAGCCAATTTATCCAAATTTCTTAAGCATTCAAGGAAAAGTAGTTGGATTAGTGAGGAAATTTTAAGATTTTCAGCTTGTGATTTATATAAAAAACTGCTAACAGTACAAATATTATTCCAACAAAGACTTCGAATTGTCTGAAATAGCTTTCAATTGATCTCCAATTTTCACCCAGAACAACGCCTATATAGGTCAGAAACATAGACCAAAGAAAACATCCTACTGTTGTATAAATGATAAATTTTTTAAGGTTCATTTGGAAAACTCCGGCAGGAAGAGAAATGACGGTTCTGACAGCCGGAAGAAGTCTGGATATGAAAATAATTTTGTCTCCATATTTTAAGAACCATTTATTAGCTTTATGGTAATCATCAATAGTTATAAGCAAGAATTTTCCGTATTTTTTTATAATTCCAAGAAGAACTGTTTCTTCCAGAATATATCCAATATAATAAGCGATAAGCGAGCCAGTCAGATTAGCTACTGTTCCGGTTATTACAATTAACCAAAAATCCAATTTCCCTTGCGCAGCTAAAAATCCTGAAAAAGGCATGGTTATTTCTGAAGGAATTGGAATTAAAACAGACTCAAGCGTCATTAGGAGAAATATTCCGAAATAAGTGGTTTTTTCTATTAGAAATATAATATAATGAGCAAATAACTCTAGCATAATTTTATGGGCAATTTATTCATTGTATCAACTCCAATCGGGAATATGCAAGATATAACTCTTCGGGCAATTGAGGTCTTGAGGCAAGTAGAGATAATTGCCTGTGAAGATACTAGGAAGACAGGATTGCTTTTGCAGAACATCTTAAAAGAAGGCAAAAAACCTCGTTTAATCTCGTATTATGAACAAAACGAATTACTAAGAATCCCCGAAATTATTAGTGCATTGAAAGATGGGATAGATATTGCGTTAGTTTCGGACGCCGGTGCTCCAACAATTTCGGATCCCGGATTTAAGCTAGTTAGAGAATGCATAAGGGAAGGTATAGATGTTGTTTCAATTCCGGGACCTTCGGCTGTAATATCAGCTTTGGTTTCGTCCGGTTTGCCAACGGATAAGTTTTTATTTTTGGGTTACCCGCCGAGGAAACCGGGGCATAGAAAATCTTTATTTAACAACGTAAAGTCAGCATCTGCTCTTGTAAAATCAACCATTATCTTTTTTGAAGCCCCTCATAAAATTCTTAGAACCCTTGAGGAACTTAAAGAAGTATTTGGGGATATAGATATTGTTATTGCTCGCGAGTTAACAAAAATTCATGAAGAAATCCGTCGAGAAAAAATCTCCGAATCGATATTGTATTTTTCAAAAGTAACTCCCAAAGGCGAATTCGTAATATTATTCAATACAAACAACTAGCTGTCAGAACCAACTATCTTTTTAGATATTATATTGTCTGAAGAATCAATTTCGTAAAAGTATACTTTGTCAAATGGAATTTCTAGACCTTTAATATCGTCATCCGATATGCAGTCAAGGTATTTTACCAATGCTCTTAGGGAATTGCCGTGAGCAACGATGAGGATATTTTTGCCTTCCTTTAGCTTAGGTAAAATTTCTTTTTGATAATAGGGGACTACCCGATTATAAACATCTTTTAGTGACTCCCCGTTTTCAATTGGGACGTCCCAACCTCTCCGAATGTTTTGGAATTGCTCGTCTCCAACTTCTTTTTGAATTTCCCATTTGTTTTTCCCCGTATAAATTCCATAGTCGCGTTCATTTAAAGCCTTATTCTCGAAAGTGGGAATATCTATTCCCAAAACGCTCTTTATCTCATTAAGCGTTTGTTTTGCGCGTATCAATATCGATGTGAAAGCGAAATCAATAGGAGAAGCTTTTAATTTTTCTCCAACAAGCCTTGCCTGTTCTTTCCCTTTTTCACTAAGGCCTACATCTGTAAGACCTGTCCAAATACCCCGAAGGTTCCATTCTGATTCGCCGTGTCTGACCAAAACAAGTTGAGACATAAATTATAAAGATTTCATACTTTTTTCAATTTGCAACAGCCTGTTGTATTTAGCTATTCTTTCTCCCCTCGCCAAGCCTCCAAATCTTACGTAATCAGCAGAAATAGCCGTAGCGAAGTCCGCAATAAAATCATCATTCGTTTCCCCTGTTCTTGCTGAAACAATCAGCTTCAAACCCGAATGCCTTGCCATTTCAGAAACAGCCAAAGCTTCGGTAACGGTTCCAATTTGTCCAGGTTTTATAGCAATTGCCGTTGCGGATTTTTTATCAAAAACCATTTGAAGTCTGTAAGGATTTGTAGCTATTAGATCCGAACCAGCTATCACAGCTTGGCTTGATATGTTGGTATTGATATCTGCCCAACCATCCCAGTCATCTGCAGCAAAAGGATCCTCAAAGTATAACAGATCGAATTCTTTTTTCAATTCCAAATAATACATCATGAGATCGTGTGAAGAAAAAGGCATTGAGGCATCTTTTAGCAAATATTTTCCATTATTCCAAAAAGCCAATGCCCGAGAATCTAATCCGAAGAAAACGTCAAATCCTATTTTGTGGGTTGTCTTGTCAATAGCTTCTTTGATGAGAACAAGACCATCCCTATTGGATGATATATTGGGGCTAAAGCCTCCGATGTCTGAAATAAGGGGAGATAAATTATGAGATTCCAGTACATTTCTTAGCGACTTGAAAATAGATACCCCCATTAACAATGACTCTTGGAATGGTTTTGATGAAGCAGGTATGACTAAAAATTCTGCAAAACTCATTTTTCCCGCATTAGCTCCGCCAGATATCAGAGTAAAAATTGGAGTTGGAATTTTAAGGCCCAAATTCTCTTTTTGAATAAATTCCCTAAGATATAGATAAAGAGGAAGTACAGAGCTTACGGATGACGCTTTGGCAACAGCCATTGACACGGAAAGCATGGTATTCGCACCAAGCCTGGATTTATTCTGTGTTCCATCCAAACCAATCATTATCCTATCTATTTCTTGCTGGGTTGAAGAATCTTTGCCGATTAAGCTTGGTTTGATTTGCTCATTTATATTTTTTACCGCGATTAAAACACCTGCCCCATTAAAACGATTTTGGTCATGGTCTTTTACCTCCGCCGCTTCGTAAATAGCAGTTTGGCTGCTGGTTGGACTTGATGCAGTTCCCGATGCTCCATCATTCAAAACTACAGTGGTTTCAACCGTAGGAATTCCCAAAGAGCTAAGTATTTCTCTGGCAATAATATCTTTAATTTTCGCCATCTTATTTTACGCGAAGCCTCCTTTATAGACTTCTCCAAGAGCGCAATTTATTGTTGCGGCAACTCCATCTTTTAATATTTTTGTAGCTACCTTTGTATCTGTTAATACAGGCATTGAGGACAACTTAAAATACTTATGGTTTTGCTGTTTTTTTATTGCCTCATCAGTTATTAAACCTTTAGCTTTTAATAAAAATGGCAGCATGCGCTCGCTAATAAAGGACGCTACAGCTATATCTCCATTTTTCAAATCATACATATCTTTTAGTGTAGTTACTTTCTTAACAAAACCTGTTGTTACTCCCCGACCGAAAGCGAAACCTTTCAGTAGGGGAGAGCGAAAAACTTTTTTATTAGCATTTTTGATAAATGTCATTGGCCTTATTTTCGTAAAATAAATTTTATTTTTATAAATAGACCAATGGATTTCTTGAGGAAAATAAAGATGCTTCTTTAGCTTCCTTCCAAGTAGAACTAACTCCATAATTTGGCTATCGCCTATGGAATGTTTTGAAATACTAAAATCATCGGTAAGCATTACGCCCGATATGGAATTTTCCAAAACTTTTGAGACGATAATGGAAGGGTATTTATTCGGAAGAAAGCTAGACCAGATTAATTTTATTTTTTCCAAAAGAACCGACTCGCCTCTTATATTTTTTATTTTTTTTCCAGCGGAAGATTTGTCCGAAAACGAAACTTCCAGATCAAGAGCGCTATCTTTCAGTATTCCTCCCAATTGCCTATAGGCTTTAAATATTTTTTGGGCTAATATTTTTGGCATCTGACCTGCTAAAATGTAATTTTTTATATGCGCTGTAATTTCTTTTATTGATTTTTGATTATCATAATTAATCGCATTTAAAAGATGTTTTATCTTTACGTCAAGATTATTGTATTTAAGAAATTCCCTATATGCATTTGAGGTTATGATAAATGCAGGCGAAAGCGGAAAACCAGACATCGCGAGATTCGCTAGAAAAGCTCCTTTCGCTCCAACAAGATATGCATCATCTGCTTTGATATCATCTAGCCAAACTAATACATCCGAGGAATTCTGCATATATTTTATTATGGGGAGTTTTCAAAAAATTATCAAGAAGACTAGAAAAAGCTCTTTATATAATTGACGAGTTCATCTCTTTTCTCTTCCATTTCGTGTTTTGATAAAGCCTCTAGGTTTAGCCTAAGTAAGGGTTCTGTATTAGATTTTCGCAAGTTAAACCTCCATGATTTATATTCAACGGACAATCCGTCTATATGCTCTTTTTTTCCGTCATTATATTTTTCTTCAATAGCCTTTAGGATTTCATCCTTTCTCTCTGTTTCAAAATTTATTTCTCCGGATATAAAATATCTCGACGTGTATGGACATACAAGGCTGGAAAGTTTTTGTTTATATTTAGCCATCATTTCCAAAATAATAAAAAGCGGGATAATCCCGTTGTCGCGGTAGAAATTGTCCTTAAAGTAAAAGTGCGAAGACATCTCGCCTCCGAATACAGCATTTTCTTTCTTCATTTTGGCGGCGATGATAGTCATGCCTGGTTTGCTTATAACAGGTGTTCCTCCCGAGTTGCGAATTTCTTCCGATGTTGCCCAAGTAAGTCTTGGATCTATAATTATTTTAGATTTTGGGTATTTTCTTAGCATCTCTTTTGCTATTACGGCAGTAATGAAGTATCCTTCAATAAAATTTCCTTTTTCATCAGCAAAAAAACATCTGTCTCCGTCAGCATCCCATGAAACACCTAAGTCTGCGTTCTCTTGAAGAATTAAATCCAGAAATTCCTTTCTGTTTTCGGCAAGTAGGGGGTTTGGCGGTCCTTTAGGAAATGTTCCGTCCGGCGTTCCGTTAAGAGAAATAACTTTGATAGGTAGGTTGAACATTGATTTAGCTTTATTCAGTAGAACAACATCAACTCCAAAATTAGCATTTGCCACAATCTTAACGGGCTTTAACAAATTCTTATCGATAAAGGAAACAGCGGTTTTGAGAAACTCTTCGGAGACGTCTTTTTTTTCGACTTTACCTTTTTTCTTTGAGGATAATTTATCCCAATCTCCTACAGTTTCTTCTCTTATTTTCATTAGTCCATTTTCTGATGAAATTGGCTCTGCGCCTTTATTGCAAAAGTTTAGCCCATTCCATTCGCGAGGGTTATGGGATGCAGAAACCGTAATTCCCCCGTCAACAGGAAGACTTCCTACAGCAAAATAGAATTCATCTGTTGAAACTACTCCAATGTCAATTACGTTGACACCTGCGTCTATAAAAGCATTTAAACATGATTTAAAAAGACTTTGTCCTGAAGCCCTAACATCTCTGCCTAAAACAACTTTCTTTGGTTTAAATAATTTAACATACGACTGGACTATTTTGTAGGCGATTTCTTCGTTGAAATCTTTTGGATATATTCCTCTTACGTCGTATGATTTGAAAATATCTTTATTAATTTTCATTAGAATATCTTATATTCCAAGCAGAAAAAAGTCAATGGATTGGATAAGAGATAAAGATGAAGTTCCTGTTTTTTGAGCAAGGTCTATCTTGTAAAGTTTTTCGTAGATATCCTTTAATTTCTCTTTTGAAAAATAACTTGCTTGTCTTTTGAATTTGCCTTCCTGCCAAGGCGCTAAACGCGATAACTCTTCTATGGAAGCTTTTGATTTGTTTGAGACCGCGATTAAAAATCTAAATTGCCTAACTAACATAAAAAGCAGAATTTCCGGTTCAGATGCCCGCAATGCTTGATGGAATAAATCAATTGCCCTTATACCAATGCTGGGTTTTAATGAATCCAGAAATAAGAAAATAGCCTGGGGAATTTTAAAAGTTTTTACAAGCGCATTTTTAAATAAAGAAAGTGTCCTTTTGGAAATTTCTTTTCTCTCCCAAAAAAATAATTTGGCGTCTTTTTCATGCTGATTTACGAACTCTATAATTTCCTTAGCGTTGGTATCCAGTTTTCCGGCTTTGGAGAAAAAGTTTTCAATAAAGATAGTTTTCGTATCGTTAAAAAGTGCCGAACCGCTCAAGTTTTGGGCAAAATCAGATAAAACTGCTTCTGTGTCTAAAACAACAAACTCCCTGATGTTTTCTTTTTGCTCCTGAAAATATTTTCTAGATGCTGCTATGTCATCTCCGTGAATGATGATAATCATACTTTATTCTTGTATTCTTCAAATAATTTATTTACGAGCGAACCGATATGACGGCTTCTATTTCTATGCGGAAGAAGCGCACCGGAAAAATTTTTTGGGATGTGCAAGAGCTCATGAATTAATACTTTTTTCTTTTCGTCATCATTAAGTTTGTCGAAATGTTTGGATAACACTTCAATTACATATGCAGGTTTTATATCAAGAACTGTTTGGAAAATTTTAGGAAACGACCAAATTCTCGCATAGGATCTTGATTTCGAACCGCTTGTTCTGTAACAGAAAATCCTTGACATATCAATATGAGACAAATCCAAAACATCAAGAATCTCCTTTATATCTTTTTTAACTTCTCCTGCTTTCTCCCAACCAAGTTTTGACTTTTGCCGCCTTTGGCGAGCCTCGCTTTTGGCGGAACTTTTAACTTTTAACATGAATTAGGTATGTTTATCCGCAACGTATGATGCGCCATAAGCTTCCGGTTTGGTCTTGGCAACGAATCCATTCCCCGTTACCATTCCTACCACTTCTTTTATCATATCACGGGTATCCCCATGTTCTCCAACATCAATATGGATTTCAAGATTATAGCGCGGAGAATGCCCGTTTAGACTTTTCTTAAGAAGGGGAACAAAGTCTGTGGCAAACGTAAGAGAGCTCATTGTTTCGGCGTAAATTTTCTCTCTTAAGCTATGAATGTCTGAAATCTCTTTGCTTTTCCAGAAATACTTTCCTCCGAATCCTTGGCGGTGCACCAAAATCGCAGTTACAAGATTAATATGAGTTCTATTTTTTCCGTATCCATTTTTTTCTCTCGAGTCAGTCCCAATAACCAGGCTGTACGTGGCATTCGGGTCTTCCTCAAGAAACGTTTTTATCGTCTTTATTGCTTCTTCTATTTTTAAAACTCCGTGAGTAAAACTCTGCAATAAATTATCTGAAGGTTTATTCATATTCTAAAAAGCCACTTCATGAACGATTTAATTATATTAAGCTCCGACGCGTATAT
>CAYPUE010000023.1:0-4185 GCA_964414015.1 uncultured Gammaproteobacteria bacterium | reverse complement strand
TTCTAAAAAGCCACTTCATGAACGATTTAATTATATTAAGCTCCGACGCGTATATCGCAGGTACGCTACCTGCATCTTCGTGTAGAAATCTCTTTTTTGCCAGATTTTCTTCTTGAAGATTTTGATTATTTTGAGCCAGTAATTTTTCCGGTAATATTGGCAGTCCTTTATTTTTAGGAATTGCCTGGAAAGATTTATATTCTTCGTTGGGATTATTGTTTTTATCTAGAAAAGAGAATTGTGAGAATGGTTCAGCTTGAGCGCTAAATAAAAACGGAGTAACCGTTACGATAGCATTATCTGCCCAGGCATTTGCAAATGCCTCTTTATAATAAGAGGCAGCTAATTTATCCGAAATTTTGTTTTTGGACCAGCCTGTTTCCGTAATAAATATAGGCAGCATTCTTCCTGATATGCCATAAATCATGTCTCTCTCATACCTGAAACTTGTTACGCCTGTAAGGCTGTTGCTTTTGGGACTTTGAGAAAATCCGGGATTAGGGTAAGCATGACTTGCAAATCCGTCTATTGCACTAAATATATTAGGATTCTCATCCGACATTTTTTTTAAAAACGTGTATTCGTTTACGCTTTCTTTAGAATCTGCCGCAGCATTATCCAGTCCTGCCGAGATGATAAAAAAATCCTGATTTCTTGATTTGAATGCAGATGCGGCAAAATCAAGTATTCGAGCATACTCCTGCGGGCTTGAATTACCGCCCCATTCATCATTCCTGTTGGGTTCATTAAATACGACAACGTATCTATTTTTGGTAGGCCATTCTAAAGAGTTAAGGAAGTTGGCGAAATCAACGATTTCCCCATATGTAGGTTTTTGCCAAGATTTTGTTTGGAAATAATCTCCGGCAGTAGCAAGACGAATTATGGGTATAAGATGGAGAATTCCTGCTTTATCCATAAATTTCTGCCATTTGGCTAAATCTCTATCTCCTGCTTGAATAGGAATAGTTACATAACCCCAATCTCCGCCACTTGAATTAACCAGGCGTGATGCATCGTCAATTTCGGATGGAAACAAAATGTGAATACCAAATTTATTGTTTTGGCTTATGAGAGGATCAACTACTGCGCTTGCCATATCAACATTCAAGATGGTTATTATAACAGCAAAAACCGCAGCTAAAATTAATTTTTTCATGCAATCTATTATACACCCGCAAAGCCAGCAGAAGTTTAAATTATAAAACCCAAAATGAGAAGAATTTGTTTCAAGGAATTTTTTGATATATTTTTGTGCTTTTCCAAAATCAAAGAAAGAACGACGGGAGTATCTATATCATTATCTATTAAGTTTATAAATTTAGTCATGTAAGCTTCGTCAATCTTCGGATCCTTATTCGAATTTTCTTTTACTGTATTTTTAATTATTGTCCAATTTTTTTGGGCTAAGACTATATCGTTCTCATAGAATTCCCAAGGCTTTCTGTAATGATGGGAAAGAAGCATCCATCTGATGGCATTGGCAGAGTATCCCTTCAAAAGGGAAGAAACCATCAGCAGATTGCCTAAGGATTTACTCATTTTGTTTTTTCGATACGAAACTGAAGCAGTATGTATCCAATATTTGGCAAAAGGTATTTTGCCGCTTGCTGCTTCCGATTGGGCAATTTCAGCTTCATGATGAGGATAAATAAGATCAATTCCTCCTCCATGGATGTCGATTTGATCACCCAGAGAAGACATCGACATTGCAGAACATTCCATATGCCAGCCTGGCCGGCCTTTGCCAAAAGGGCTTTCGAAAGAGGGAATATGTTTTGCTTGATTTGGAGAAGTCATCCTCCATAATGTAATATCCAAAGGTTGTCTTTTGTTGGGATTATCGATATCTTCGTCAAAGTCTTTAGCTAATTTTAGCATTTGCGAATTATTTAATTTAGACAGTTTTCCAAAATCTTTCTTCTTTGAAATATCAAAATAAACACTCCCATTTTTCTTGTAAGCAAAACCATTGTCTAATAATTTTTGGATTAAATTTATCATTGAAGGAATATTTTCGGAAGCTTTCAGGTAATTTGAGGGCATAATCCAATTAAGGCGTTTCATGTCATCCAAAAAACGTTTCGTCCAAAAATCCGACAGTTTCTGCCACGAAATATTCTGTTCTTTCGCACGTTGTAAAATATCTTTATCCCTGTCATTGATGTCGGTTACGTTTTGCGTATACGTAACTTTATATCCTTTAAACGTTAAGTATCTTATGAGAACATCGTAAAAAATATATGCAAAAGCATGGCCAAGATGGGTTGTATCGTATGGAGTTATACCGCAGACGTAAATTTTTACCTCTTTATCCGTTAATGGAGAAAAGGTTTCTTTTTTTCCGGAAAACGAATTGTATATTTTCAGCATAAAATTTATTTTACCATATTGATGTATAATTAATCCCAAATGATTAAAAGGTTAATCTTGTTGTTTTTGTCGTGGAGAATATTTTTATTTATTCCTCTTATCGTAAGTAATTATTTTTTACATCCAAGAGAAGGTTTCGGATATACGTTAACTTTATATTTCTTAGATAAGAGCAGTCCCATAGCCAACCTTTTCTTATATCCGTGGGGAAATTTTGACGGCATATATTATTTGCTTATTGCCGCACAAGGTTACACTATAAACGCAGGTTTTTTTCCCTTTTTTCCTCTTTCTATTAGAATTGTAACTTCAATTTTTGGCCCCGCTGTGGCGGGATTGCCATTTGATCCGCGGCAGTATTTTACCGCCCTAATTCTTGTTTCTATTTATTTTTTTCTAGCAATTATCGCTATGCATAAATTAATTCTAATTGATTATAAGAAAAATATAGCGTTCTCAAGCATTATTCTTATGCTTGTTTTTCCGACTTCTTTTTTCTTCGCGACTATCTATTCAGAAAGTCTATTTTTGCTCTTAACTTTGCTTTGTTTTTATTTTGCCAGAAAGAAAAAGTGGTTTTTAGCTTCCGTATTCGGCGCTCTTCTTGCTGCAACACGGATTGTAGGAATTGCCATAATTCCGGCTTTATTATATGAATTTATGAAAAGCGAAAAATCTTTTCTTAAAATGAAAATTTTGCCTCTGCTGTTAGTCCCCTTAGGGTTGCTAGCATATATGGTATTTAATTTTTTCAAATGGGGGAATGCTTTATATTTCGTTCAGGCGCAAGGCAACTTACAAAATAATAGAACCGTAAACTCAATAATACTTTTTCCGCAAACAATATATAGATATGCCAAAATTCTCACAAGTGTTTCGGCGGCACAATACGAATGGTGGATAGCGCTTTTGGAAATTTCCGTATTTATTTTCGCAGGCGCTTTTCTTTTTATCGCCTGGAAAAAGAAAGTGCGTTTCTCATATATTTTATTTTCCGCATTAGCATTTCTTATTCCAGCCTCTACGGGTACATTTAGTGGTCTTCCAAGATATGTTTTGGTGCTTTTCCCGATTTTTATCGCTCTTGCTCTTTTAGAAAATAAGGCTTTGAAAATTTTTTATTCAATAATCAGCGTAGCATTACTATTCATTTTATTTATGTTGTTTTCAAAGGGTTATTTCATTGGATAAGAATATTTCTAACGTCAGGCTATTCCAACTTTCTTCGATCTGTGGAGAATCTCCAAAAACGAAACAATGGCAAGTAAAGACATTGCCAGGAATAAGTATTCAAAACCAAGTCTTGTGACAATTACTCCTCCCAGCATTGTTCCTACGGCAGTAACAATGTTCGCGATTAATCTCCAATCAGCATATTCTTCTATGTGATGATTTTTATCTATGTGCTCTGCGAAAATTGCACCAAATGACGGTGATCCTAAAGCCTCGCCAATACCCAAGAATATCTGCAGGGCTATTAATTGCAGTATATTGCCTACAAATATATAGCTTAACCAAACAATTGCCCGTATTATAAAACTTGCCATAAGCAAGTCGTCTTTTCGTATTTTGTCGCCGACGCGCGCAATTAAAAACGTGAACAGCGTGGTTGAAATAAGAAATGTTGTCCAGGATATACTTATTGCTAAAACTCCATCTGCGAATTTCTGAACAAATACAGCATATAAAGGGCCTAACAAGCTGTCTGCGAAGACAAAAATCCCGTTAGATAAGAACAATACCCGTAACGTTACATTCCTCATTTTCTTGCTTATTTAACAGTACACTAAAAATAATAGGTTATCAATAGAG
>CAYPUE010000022.1:3426-13225 GCA_964414015.1 uncultured Gammaproteobacteria bacterium | reverse complement strand
ATTATCTTTTATTTTGTAGCTTGTACATCTCGATTAATTCTCTAACTGTTGTTGCGTCTTCGGCTTTTTTGTCATTGCTTCTAAATGAAACTAGTCGGGGAAATCTTAAAGCATAACCCGGTTCTCTCTCGCCTGAAGAATTAATAAAAGCGCCTGCCGTATGAATCGGGCTTCTGGTTATTTCATCTGCCAAAACTTCTATCACAATCCTTGGCTCAACCCAAACACTTGGAGTGATTAAAGAATTTACCCGCGCCGGCTTACTTTGAACTTTGAACTTTGAACTTTGAACTTTTATTGCCCGCCATTCCTCATCCGTTAAACCAGTCCCTATCTTGGAAACGGTTACGAATTCATCTTTTTTATCATCATAAACTCCAACCAAAAGCGCTCCTGCCCCAAACGCCGTCCTCTTCCCTTTTCCCATGACATACCCCAAAATCACGCAGTCTATCGTATCGTTCAATTCGCCCGAAGAATTCCTTTTCAGTTTCACCCAGTTGAAATTTCTTGCTCCGGCTTCATATTTACTATCCAATTTTTTAATGACTATTCCTTCCAGGCCTTTAGAAATAGCATCTTCCAAAATCAAAGACAAAGTTTTGTTGTCGGAAACGGTTTGAGTTTTGGTAGGAATCAAAGCTTGCCCTGAGCCTGCCGAGGGGTCCTCTAGGATCGTTTCCTTCAAAACTTCAAGCCTTTTAGTGAGCGGCTCGTCGATTAAAGACTTTCCGTCTTTGTACAAAATATCAAAAACAAATGCTTTGAGCGGAAGTTCTTTGGCGACCTCTTCTATGTTGTGCTTTCTTCGCCTTTTGGTAGTTTCCTGAAACGGCAAAAATTCCTCGGAGTCAGGATTGTAAGCTAAAGCTTCCGTATCTAGAATTACAGTTTTCGCCTTCACTTGAGTAAGTGCGCCTTTAATAAGTTCGGGAAACATGTGGGTCATATTTTCCAAATTTCTGGAAAACATCGTAACTTTTTCCCCATCTTTATGAATCTGCACTCTGAAGCCGTCATATTTATACTGGACATCGACAACTTTCATTTTCTCTATGGCTTTTTCCGGACTGGGAAGCCTTTCGCAAAGCTCGGAACGGATTGGTTTACCGACCTGGATTTTTAATTTCAAAACCGCGCCCAAATCTTTTTTCCAAAGAGTTTCCGCAATTAATCCTAAATCTGAAGTTCTGTTGTAAGCTCCTTCCAGTAATTTTCTTTTGCTTTTGTCTCCGAATTTGGCCTTGGCTAAACCGTCCAAAACAGTCGGGTCCCCAATTCCCAACCTCAAATTTCCCAAGGGAATTCTGACTAAATATTTCGCTGAATTAGTGTCTAATTTTTGCAGAAGTTCCGAAAACAAACCTGCTCTCTTCTCTACTGTCCCCTCACCCTTCGCCTTGGCAATTTCCGTCAAAGTTTCAAAAACTTCCTTAACGCTCATTTTTGATTTTTGATTTCTTGCCCTGAGCGAAGCCGAAGGGTTGATTTTTGATTTCAGTTGCGCAACAACTGCTCCCATATCCCCAAGTTTGGAATAAAGTTTGAGGACTTCTGTTTTTGAAGATCCATACGCCCGGGCCATGGCTTCCGCCACCTGATTTTCCGCCATGCCAATTTCCGTAGCTTCAAAAAACGGGGCAATTCTCCCCTGAGTAAGATAAACAATTTTTTGAATTTCCTCTTTTGCGGATTTTTTAAAAAGCTCCGATAAAATATCTATTAATTTCAGTCTTGAAGAGGTTTCCTCAAGTTTTTCAAAATAATCTGCTAATGCTGTAAACAACATAAAAATTATGAGTTATAAATTATAAGTTATAAGCAAATTGAGAATTTCAACTTAATGCTCGCAACTTATAGCTTAACGCCATACGCACTTGATGTTTTAACAATTTTAGTCAGTATGTTAATGATTTCCTGATTTTCTTTCAGAAGTGTTCGTATGCTTTCTGAAACACGAGGATTTATTTCAAGAAGCAATTTCAGCCAATATAAAGTTTCCCGAGCTTCTTTTTTGGAAATGTTCATACAGTGTATAAATTCTTTTCGTGAATTTCCACCAAGCGCTTCTTCAATATTGGCACCTATTGAAGTTGCAGAACGTAAAACTTGTTTAATCAATACGACATTTTCATAACTTTTCTCTAAAGATTTCGTCATCTTAATAACTGCTAATGAAAAAGCAAATGCCCTTTTAGCAATCATTGATTCCTTAAATAATGTCTCGCTCATAGCTTAATTTATAACTTAGAACTTATAATTTAGCACTTATAACTACTTACTTCATTATATATTTTGCGCCTTTGGTAACGCCTTGTTTTCGGATTATGCCATTTTGCAATAAAACTTTCAATTCATTAAGAATTGTATCTTCCGATACCATTGGGAAAAGCTGCTCAAAAGCTTGGTTTTGCAAATAGCCTATTTTTTGAATATATTCAATAATCTTTAATTGTCTATCCGTTAGCATAATCGGTTTCCCTCCAAGTCTTTCTTTCAGCTTGACGTCAATAGATATTTTTGCAACTTTTTCTTTGATTTTGGCAAGTTCAATCGCCAGTCCTTGCGTAAAATATTCAAGCCATTTTGTCAAATCCCCAGCGTTTTTCGCAACACTTTGCAATGCCTCATAGTACCGCCCGGAATCGCTGTCAAAATATTCTTCCAAAGAGAAAAATTTTCTTATGTCATAACCTTCCAAAAACAAAATTAAGGTCGATAAAGCCCTCGCTACCCTGCCGTTTCCGTCGATAAACGGGTGAATTCTTACCAACTCATAATGAACAATACCGCTTCTCAAAACAGGATGTATGTCTTGCTCCTGCAAGTTATTTATAAACGCCAAAAGTTCCTTAATTTGTATGGGAACTGCCGCGGCAATTGGCGGCCTGAAAGAAACCTGCCCGGTAGAACTATTTTTAACAACAACCTGTGTTCTTCTAAATTCTCCGCATTTATCAACCGGCAAAATCTTATCAACAGTAATTTTATGAATATCCTGAAGTACCCTATCGGTAATTTTAAATTTTAAATTTAAAATTTTAAATTCGTTGATGTATTCCATAACTTTCCTGTAATTTATTATCTCTTGGATATCCCTTTCTCTGGCAACAACATCTTGACCTGCCAAAACTTTTTCCGCTTGGTTCAGATTAAGCTCATTCCCTTCGATATGAGTTCCGAAGTGGACTGTCCGGATAAGCGCATCTTGGCGGAATTGCTTTTCGTAATAAGGAAGAAGCGGAGCATTAGCGATAATTTCTTTGGCAGCTTCAATAACCCCAATATTTCTTAAAATTTTATTTGAGATAACAAACTTAGGAGAATACATCTATATTCAATTATAGTAGTATTGCCTTCATTTGACAAACTGCAATTCAATATAGTATTATTCCCACCCATGAAAGAAAAGCAATCGATAGCAGAGTCTAGCCCTAAAGTACCCCTTGAGTTACCTTCTAGTTTAGCATTACCAGCCCTATCTGTACTTATTACTGCCTGTAATGATCTCTCTCCAAAAGGTGCGCATGAAGCTACATGGGGACTAGGTTATGCCACTATTGCTCTAAGTGCTATTTTGATCACTACAGGTATATTTCTCCTAAGGAGAAACGGTCCCCGAAAATAAAAATTTGACAAATTAATAATTTAGAAGTATCATCCGCTTGATATGACAGAAGGACCCCCAAAGCAAATAGAAGATAAAAATGCAGGTTGGTTTCTAAAAGAAGTTGTCGAGAAACCCTTCAGAATAGTTAGCGCAATAGGAGTTATAGTCGGATTGATTGGCTTAGGGACAAATTATTTAGAGCAACACCCGAAATTTCAAGAACAAGAAATAAATTCTTCAAAAGTTCATACTGCCACGCCAGAGGAAATAAAATATTTGGCTGTAATGGCATTTGGGACACTATTATTTGTAGCCAGCGAGCAAAAAAATGGACGGGAATCAAAAAGATAAACCTTCAAGTTAATAACTCTTTCATAACTTTAGGGATTTCGTTGGCTAGATCCGAAGCGTTAAAAAAATACCCAACTTTTTGGAATAAACTTTCTCCTGCTTTTTTATTAATGTAGCTTCCAGCGCAGGCTGCCAAAAAGCCATCATTTTTACAATAAAGTGAAGCCACAAGTCCTGCCAGAACATCTCCTGTCCCTCCCTTAGTCATTCCGCTATTTCCGCCTGTAATCCCAACGCACTTATCTTTTGAGCAAACAATATCTGTCGGCCCTTTTAATAAAATCGTACAATTATATTTCTTTGCCATTTGCTTTACTAATTCTTCGTCTATTTTTGAATTTTGAGTTGTGGTTTTGACTTTTGAGTTTTGACTTTTGAGTTTAAATAGTATCCCAAACTCTTGCTTATGTGGGGTAAGAATGGCATTTTTAGGTATAAATGAAGCGTTGACTGTCTGTAAACTTCCTCCGTCAATCACCCATTTTTTGTCTTGATATTTCTTTATCAATTTTTCTGTCAGTTCTCTAGTGTCATCATCCCCGACTTCCTGCCCTTCTTTTCTTGGAAGCCCCGGACCGATAAGCACGCAATCCGCTTCACTAATGTAATCCTCGATTTTACCGCGGGGAACCACAATTCCATCCCTAAACTCCTCCTTTGCCCGAAGAACAATTTCATTATTTTGGGGAATTGAAGAATAGAAAACCATATCCACAATTCGGGAGGCAACTTTTAACGCCCACAAAGAAGCAGAATGAAATAATTGTGATCCGCCGATAATCAGAAGTTTTCCGTTCTGTCCTTTATGCGAATTTTTAGGCGGGAAATAAAGTTTTTTAAGATCGTTTATATCAAATTCTTTCATTTCATTGTAATTCTATCACATTTGCGCTCCTTAACAATGTTTTGTCAACGAATTCTTTGTGAGTAGTTGTTATAATAGTCTGTTGTTTTCCTAACAATTCCAAAACCAGATCTATATGCTCCTTATCCAGCTCGGAAAAAATGTCATCCAGAATAATTGCCGGCCTAAATCCCAAATTCTCTTCCATAAAAAGAAGCTGTAAGAGTTTTAATTGCAAAACAATTAATCTTTGCTGACCTCTTGATCCAAATGACTTTACGTCATGCGTTGTCGCTTGTTCGCCAGCCGAAGGGTCAAACATCTGTATGGAAAAATCATCCCTATGCGGCCCAACCAAAGTAACACCAGAGGCTATTTCAGCATCTTTATATTGCAGGAGCCGTTCTTTCGAGATAATGCTATGATCATAAATCGTCATGAAATCAAAAATATCTTTTTGCGCACTGTTGATAAATTTAATAAAATCCGCCCGTTTTTGCGTAATAACCTGGCCATTTTTAATCAATGTCTCATCCCAATATTCAAACGCCATATCTTCTCTTTTGCCTTTTTCTTGTGCCTGTTCCAGAAGCTTATTTCGCTGTCTAAGCGCTTTTGTATATTCAAGAATTGCCAATCTATACTCTCTGTTGGTATTTTCCAAAACTTCGTCCAAAAAATTCCTTCTGATTGAGGGTCCGGCAATAACAATATCCAGATCAACCGGCAGGAAAAATACAGCCGAAAAGTTACCGATGAAATCAATTCGTCTTTTGGAAACTCCGTTTACCAAGTATTTTTTAAAAGCGTTTTCTCTGCCAAAAGATTCCGGAGCAGTTAGTATAACTTCCAATTCTGTCTCCTCTAATTCTCCCTCTATTCGCGCCATTTGTTCGCCATAGGAAACTGCGTCTTTGTCTTTCTCGGATTTGAAACTTACTCCGTTAACCAAAAAATAAATCGCTTCAATTAGATTTGTTTTGCCTGAAGTATTGGGGCCGATTATAAAAGTAGTTTCTTTAGCAAAGGAGAATTTAGCTTTTTTGTAGTTTCTAAAATTCGAAAGACTTAGGGATTTTAAGATCATTCAATCACTGTTCCAGTAAACTTTTTGCCTTCCATGTAATTTTGGACATTGTCTAAATTAGAGCCATTCATAACTACAACTTTAAGACCTAGTGCTTCTGCTTTTTTCGCTGCAACCGGATCAAAAGGCGCATTAATCCCCGGAATCCATTCGTCCCCTATGATTTTTCTAAAATTTCTCCAGTTTATTTTGACTATTGGCCTTGCATCTTTGAATTTATTAGGATCTTTATCGTAAACTTGATCGACATTACTTAAATTGATAATTGTTTTTACATTATAATCCTCACAGATCATTGCCGCACAAAAGTCCGTAGACGAACCTGGCTTCCAACCTGATCCTACAATAACAGGCTCGGTTACTTTTCTAATAATTTCGTAGTGTTTGATAAAGAAGGGGTGAGCGATATCGCGAAAGATTGTACGAATTAGATGAGCATTTAATCTTGTCCCATGAATTCCAATCCAGTCTTCATCGTCGTTAGTAATTTCGTGACCTACAACTTTTTTGCCTGCTTCGATATAATGGCGGGCTGTTGATCCTCCGCCAATAACCAAAAAAAACTGGCGATTTTTATTTTTCGCCAGTTGGGCTCTTATGAATTTATTGAATTTAATGAGGAAGTTGGTATCGATTCCCCCATTGGGAACGATTAATGAACCTCCGACCGAAATAACTACTCTGTCTTTATGGTTATTTCCCATAAATTTTTAACTTAAAATTTATACTGAACTTGCCGAATGTATAATACTTATTTATGGTCACTAGTTGTAAATATTAGCACACTACAAGTGATAAAATCAATAGCCTCTAGCGTTGGCACGAGGGACAGAAATAGGTTCCGCGGCCGTTAAGTTTTATCTTCTCAATAGGGTTTCGGCAAATTCTGCAAGGCTGCCCCTCTTTTCCGTACACTAAAGTGTGGTTCTGATAACTTCCTTCCTGACCTAAAGCATTGACGAAATTTTCATCCGAAGATCCGCCGTATTCAAGACTTTTTCTCAAAACTTCCAAAGTCGCATCATAGAGTCTTTTTGCTTCTTTTGATGTAATCTGCTTTGCAGATCGTCTTGGGTCTATTTTGGCTTTGAATAAAGCATCATTGGCGTAAATATTGCCGATTCCGCCGATTCTTTTCTGATCCATCAAGAGAGGTTTTATTGATACATTACTTCCCTCAACAATATTTTTAAAAAGATTAAGGGTTAAAAAATTACTGGCGGAGGCCGAAGGCCGACGTCCTGAGGAGCCCCGCCAAGGCGGGGCGACGAAGGGCTCCGGACCCATTTCTTTGAAAAAAGGCATTTCCATCAGTTCATCTTTTTTCGCAACCTTTACCCAACCAAATCTGCGTAAATCGTTATAGTACAAATACGCGTCTCCTTCATCATTTTTGAGTTTAAATATGATATGTGAATATTTGGAAGGAAGCGTTGGTCCTCCGATTTTCGCAGAAAGAGTTAAACCTTTAGTCTTGCTATCCGAATAAATAAGCTGACCGGTCATTTTCAAATGTACTGCCAAGGCAAACCCATTATCCAATTCTATAATTAACCCTTTGCCTATCCTTTTCAAACCAACAATTTTAGCCCCGATTACATCTTCTTTTTTGCCGACAAAAATTTTAGCAACTCTAATTTCAATATCTATAATCTTGCATCCAATAAGATATCTTTGCAATCCTAACCTGATTGTCTCAACCTCGGGTAGCTCTGGCACTTGTAATCACTGAAGCACAGAAAAATTCCCAATTCACTGAATTCACAGAGCTTTCTCTGTGTGCTCTGCGTACTTCTCAGTGTTTTCTGTGTCTGCAAGCCTCCTTTCATAAAATTACTCGTTTTATTTCTAGCTTACTTTTTCCAAAATTCAATATTAACCCTAATCTCAATTTTCTTCCTTTAAGATAGCTAACTAATTGTTTCGAATGAAGATCAATAATTTCGCGCACAGCTTTAAGCTCTATTGCAATTTTATCGTAAGCGCAAAAATCCATTATTTCGTAGCCTACGTCTTTATCATCATAAAACACCCTAAACTTTTCTTCCCTATTGAATGGAATTTCTTGTTTTCTTAACTCCTCGGCCAACGCCCTCTGGTAAATTTTCTCTGGATATCCGGGACCAAGCTCTTTGTGCACTCTAATTGCGGCTCCAATTATTTTTTCTGTTAAATCGCTATAAAGATATTTCATTTACACACCTTTCAGTGTTTTCTGTATACGTCTCAGTGTTTCCGTGATTGCATGTTTGAATCTTTCTTTACTAAACTTTTCCGCCTGTTTTATGCAATCTTTGGGATCAATTATAAGATTGTTGAATTGTTTTATCGCTTTAATCAATCCATCTGCGGACAAATCATCAAACAATAACCCTGTTTTTTTATCCAAAACGCTTTCTTTATATCCTCCGCCGTTAAAGGCAATTACGGGTGTGCCGGCAAGCATTGATTCAACCGGAGTTATGCCGAAATCCTCATCTTGGGACAGCGCCAAAAATGCTTTTGCGCCTTTATACAATTTGACAAGTTCTTCATCTGTTACTTGTCCCAAAAATTCAACCTGACCCTTTGATTTTTTAATTAATTTTTGATATTCGGAGGAATATCCGGCGGAAGAACCGGCAATTTTTAGTTTAAAACCAGCTTTAAGTGCAGCCTCAACAGCTAAATCCAATCCCTTAGCCCCAACTATCCTTGAAACTATTAAATAATAATCATTTTTTGAGATTTGAGATTTGAGATTTGATTTCGGTAAGTCTACCGGCGGACTTGTCCTGAGTGAAACCGGCGGATAAATTACTGTTGAGTCTCTTTTATAAAACTTTTTAATTCTTCCGGCGACTTCTTGAGAATTTGCTATAAAATAATCTACTTTTTGCGCTTGTTTAAAATCATAAAGTCTCATAAAATGCCCAACAATTCCTGCATAAACTTTTACAATAGGGTATTTTTGGAAATTCAAAGAGGTATTGTATCCGTACAGCCATCTTGGCGGCGTATGACAATAGCAAATTTCAATCGGATGTTTTTGATTCTGCTTTGCAGAACCAAACCCTTTCGTTATATACCAACTGGCAGATGAAATGACAATGTCGTATTCGGACAAATCAAAACTTCCCCAAATTAAAGGCGTTAAAAATCTTAGCGGGCTGCTTAGCTTGCTAAAAAAAGGAATATTTTGCGCCCAGGAAGGAATGATTTTCTTATTTTTAAAATGTTCGTAAGCTGTTCCCTTTTTATCATAAAAAGCCGTAAAAATAGGAGCAACGGGAAAAATTTCAGTTAATACTTCCAAAACCCTCTCCGCCCCCCCATATTCCTTAATATAATCGTGCACCAAAGCAATCTTCATATCTTTCTTATTTCTCAATTATCCAATTAACGAATTAGAAAATTAACGAATTACTTTTTTGTAAACTGTTTGTCTTTCCTTTTTGTTTCGAGATAGCTTATAAACCCGCCTAATTGCTTATTCAACAGCTCCGTTTCTTCGTATATGTGGTCAAACTCTCTTGATGTAATATAACTTACTGCTAATGCAATATGCAATTGATTACGAACTTCTCCGACTGATCCTTTGGACATTTTCAGAAATCTAATAAATTCGTTATTGTTGTTTTTCTCAAAACCTTCAACCATATTGGAACTTACGGATATAATTGCTCTTCTAATCTGGTCTCTTAATCCAAAATCTTTCGAAAATTCTTTTTTTGAAGTAAGATCATATACTTCTTTCGTAATCTTAAGACTTAATTTCCATATCTGTAAATCTTCAAATCGTGTTATCTTCATAATTGTTTCTAATCCGTTAATTCGTTAACTCGTTAATTGTTTAATTGACTAATTACCTTTAATAAAGTTAATTATACTGCAACTGCTTGCTTTTTGTAATTATTAGATGTATAAA
>CAYPUE010000022.1:238-3326 GCA_964414015.1 uncultured Gammaproteobacteria bacterium | reverse complement strand
ATAAGACCTAGCTGTTCGGTTTTGTCTTCTTCTTTTGGTAAATCCGGCTTTTTGACCTCAAGTCTTTTTAACAAACTTTTAAAGCTCAATTTTTCAAATTCTTCCTTAATTCCTGCCATATCGAAATGTAACATACTGCACTTTTCTATATCTAAAGTTATCGGCGCATCAGTAACTATAGTTGCGAGTTTTTTGGCAAGGCCGGCTGATTCTCCCCCTTGCGCAAGTTTCAAGGCAAGATTTGGATTTTTCTTTTTAATTTTGTCTAGGTTCTGATAGATTTTTTCCAGACTTCCGAATTCTCGCAGAAGAGTTACTGCAGTTTTCGGGCCAACTCCGGCAACTCCGCTATAATTATCCGACGGATCCCCTACCAAAGACTTATAATCAACTATTTGCGCAGGGCTCACTTGATATTTTTCTTCTGTTTTGCGCTCATCAAAAACGGTCATATTGGTAATTCCGGTAATCGGCATTGCTGCTGTTACTTGGGGATTGACAAGCTGCAGCATATCCCTATCTCCTGAAACAATCACTACCTCAAGTTTCCCATCGAGTTTGCCGGAAACTGCTTTGGCCGCAAGAGTTCCGATCAAATCATCTGCTTCGTAACCGTCGACTTCAAAAATTTCAATTTTTGCCTTTTCCAAAATTTGATGAACTATCGCAATTTGCGGAACTAAATCTTCAGACATTTTCGGCCGCTTTGCCTGATATCCGACGTAGAGAAGTTTTCGGAAAGTCGGTTTGGGCCGGTCAAAACAAACCACAATATATTGGGGTTGGAAATCCTGAATAATTTTCAGAAACATTGAGAAGAACCCATAAACCGCATTTACCAGTCTTCCATCAGGAGAAGTAAACGGCGGCAGCGCGTGAAACCCCCGATGTAAAATCGCATTCCCATCTATAAGTACAAGTCTCTGCATAAGTTTTATTCTACCATAATACTTAGTTTGGGTTGCATGATCGGTCTTTATATTGTAAAATGTTTCGCCATGCTGGAAAGAAAATCTTTACTCCAACCATCGCTACCGGATTTTAAAGGACTATTTGAGGATTCCTTGTTTGAATTCTTGCCCTATTCTGATCTTTCAAGATGGATACCTGAAGGAAGTATTTATGATGAAGCAGGACAAGAAATTAAAGCCTTACGGCGTCTTGGGAATATTAAAGCCTTAAGCTTTTTATCTTTTATAGGTCCGCAAGCCCCAAGAGATAATTTTTATATTGAGCACCACCACACAAGATTTGACCATTCCCTGGTAGTTGCTCTTACGACAGAGCAAATACTCCGCCAGAATGGAGCTTCTTTGGATCAAATTAATATCGGTATTGTCGCAGGTCTTCTCCATGACATCGCAACTCCTGCACTTGGAGATGCCGCAAAACAACTAGACCCAGAGCGTCTTAACGAAGAAGGTTCTTGGTGGAAAACCTTAGACACAAAAGCAAAAAAATTTGTCAGAGGATTCACGGATAAGGAGACTTTAGACAGAATTATAAAAAATCAGGGGGTTTTGGGTGAAGTTTTGGATATTGCAGATAGAATTACCTATGTTATGAAAGACCTTTATAACGTAATAGGTCCAATAAAACCGGAGGAGCTGGAATCAAATCCATTGTTAGCAACAATAAAAGATATTCTTTCCTTTTATCCTGAAATTGGGAATATCTATAAAGAGGTTGGCGTTGATCAAAGAAAGGGCAAGGTTTTTTTCAATGACCCAAATATGCTTTATGCGTTCTTGCTTTTGCGAGCAGGTCTCCATAGAGAATTTTATCTTCATCCCATAAATCAAGGAAGAGATCTTTTTGTGGCAAAACTCTTGCAACCCCTTTATTTCAAAGATGGAGCTTCAGAGCTTAACCCTTCTCTTTTAAGACAAATGACCGATTACGATCTTCTTAAGAAGCTTAAGGGGAGATATTTTCCTGGCATACCAGCAGAGCCTGATTTTCATAATTTGACAAATTGGATTCCAATTTTCGAGAAATTGGATACCGAAGAAGAAGCAATAGCCAGAGCAAAACAATTAAAACAAAACGCGGATCTAGCAGTTGTAGGAATAAAGAAATGCAGAGGATTTGACCCCGGAATTTCTTACAATGTCGTAGGTAAAAATGGAAAGATAATGCCATTTTCAGAATTTGACACTAACAGAGCAAAAAACCTTCAAGCGCTAGGAGAATCTACGCAAGGATTTTTCGTTTTCTATGCTAATGTATCCGAAGACTCTCCAACCAATACTCTTTTGAAAAGAGTGTCAGGAAAAGAATAAACTAAATTTTTGCTAAAGCTTGGAGTTTTTTGGGGCCGGTTAGTTTGGCAAATTCCTCTCCTTCAATTGTTTCTTTTTTCAATAATTCTGCCGCTAAAAGATCCAGCCTCTTGCGTTGTTTGATTAGAATCTCCGTTGCTTGTTTATACGCTTCGTCTGTAATTTTTTTAATTTCCTGATCAATTTTGGCTGCCATTTCCGAAGAAACATTGCTTTGCTCATAAAAATTACGGTGCTCCCCATCTAAATTCATCGGACCCAAATCGCTCATCCCGTATTCAGCCACCAATGCCCTTGCTACTTCTGTTGCTTTGGCAATATCATCCGCTGCGCCGGTTGTCATTTCTTTAAATATCAAATTCTCCGCAGCTCTTCCTCCCAGCATCACCGCAACCTGCTCCAAAAGTCTGGTTTTGGTCTCATGGATATGCTCTGTTGGCTCCATCATCGTGTGTCCCAAGGAAAGACCTCTTGAAACAATTGAAATTCTGTGTACGGGATCCATATGCGGCATCTGCCAGGAGACAATCGCATGTCCTGCTTCATGATACGCTGTCATTTTTCTGTCTTCTTCCGACTGCAGACGCTTTTTTTCAGGACCAAGTTTTACCTTGGTTGCAGCTTCTTCCAAATCCTTCATATCGATGGCTTTTTTGGAAAGACGGGCTGCCAAAATTGCCGCTTCGTTTAACATATTTTCCAAATCCGCGCCGGAAAATCCAACTGTTCTTTTGGCAATTTTTTCCCAATCAACTTCTTTTACAAATGGTTTTCCTTTGGCGTGAATTGCCAAAATGCCTTTTCTT
>CAYPUE010000022.1:0-228 GCA_964414015.1 uncultured Gammaproteobacteria bacterium | reverse complement strand
CATCAGGCATATCCAGCATTACCCTTCTATCAAAACGGCCTGGCCTGACGAGTGCCGGATCCAAAACATCAGGCCTATTGGTAGCTGCAATCACCACTAGTTGTTCTGTCGGAGCAAATCCATCCATCTCCACCAAAATTTGGTTAAGAGTCTGTTCTCTTTCATCATGCCCCCCCATCAATCCTCCCCCGCGCTGTCTTCCAATTGCATCTATTTCATCTATAGAAA